>JARRPX010000035.1 GCA_037382465.1 Anaerolineales bacterium
CAACATAAAAACCACGCTCTTCCAAAGCTTCCAGAAACGGTGTATTGTCATATCCATAATATTCCAACAAGGTATCGTCCCGAGTGTATGCATCGGTAATGATGTAATAGATATCGGGATATTCTCCGGATGCGTCTACATGTTGAGTGACCTCAAGATCAGCGGCCGAAGGACTCGATTTTCGAAACCGCAGCTCATAAGATGTGATCTGAAACAATGGAACGATTAGAAGGATGAAAGCGATCGCATTCATTCCGATGGTTATATCCACGCTCTTCGTTTTCTTTACAACCCACGTCCATCCCACAATCAACAAGGCCAAAAATACGACAAGGAGGTAGCGATGGCGCCCCAGACTCACACCGAAGACATCCACGTTTTTCAATTCGCTGTAAACCTGCCCGTAGCTGAAAAACAACAACGCGGCGATGGAAACCATCACAGCCGAGCGATCCCAATCCCGCACAAGAACTCGCAAGAGCAGGAATAACGCCAGGATACTCGCAGCGACAATTATAAATATCCGCATCGTGGAAACAATTTCAACTTCCTTAATATTGAAGGCCAAAAACTTTACGACCGGATATAGGCCGAAGAGTATCGGGTGAAACGGAATGTGTAAAAATTTTCGTATGGAAGACATATCGTACCTACCTTAATCAATCATGAGTGATTCTCAATAAAACCAACGACATGCAGTCTATCGCAAATCGAGGGATGAAATCAACTATATATAAAGTATCTCGAAGGACAGATCAAGGCATTTTATTGAAAGAATAATCCATCTCCCACCTGTAGCCGCTTCACCTCCTTTCGATTTACTCCGACTTTACATCGCGCTCAAGAGTTAATAGCCAATACGGACCAGTTGAAATCTCCCCATAGTTGTCGATACAATGAGTGGGTGGTGTCTGGTATCGAACAACGATCTTTACGGGATGGTCACGATTCGATTAAAGGTAAGGCAACAAGAAGGCGTACCGACTTCCCTTCGTCTTGTGTTTGCACTGTCCGTCCCCTACAGGTATAATCCCGCCACCTGATCGCGTTGAACACTCATGCAGCGAGCGAAACCTGAAAGCATGCTCCAGAGCCGCTTCGCTGCAGAGAAGTGGCGCGATCGATGAGCGTAGCAATGTAGAAGAGAGCCAAATGGCACTGAAGGGCAACCTGCGTGACTTTACGGTCACACAACTACGCACAAATGGGCAAAGGAGACAGCTCGCTCACGAACATCTTGACCAAAGCCGGCGTGATGACCGCAAAGCAAGCCACGACCATCAAGGAACACGCAAGCGACAAGACCGACAAGGAATTGGGACTGCTCTTGATCAATGCGGGTTATCTCAGCCAGCAGGATATTCTCTCGGGGATCCAACAATATGTGTTGGATACCGTGTATCAACTCTTCACCTGGTCGGACGGTTTCTTCCGCTTCGACGCCAGCGTGCTACCCCCGGATGACGCCATCACAATTCGCCTCGATCTCGAGAACATCATCATGGAAGGCTCGCGTCACGTTCAGGAATGGGAGCAGCTCCAGGACGAGATCCCCAATCTCAGCATGGCGCTGAATTTCGTCGAACGTCCCGGCGCGAACATCCGCGACGTAAATCTCACCGTCGAGGAATGGAAAGTGGTCTCGTACATCAATCCAAAAAACAGCATCAAACAAATCGCGAAAGCCAATAAAATGAACGACCTGGAAATCCGCCGCATCGTGTACGGATTGCTCCAGGCTGGATTAATCGAAATCGTACGACCGGACGGCATGCCGCTGCCCCGGCACGCCCAACGGGTGCCGCCTGTCGATCGCAAGAAGCAGACATCTCTGGTCAACCGTCTGATCGATCGCGTCCGGTCCTTATAGGCGAGGATCTTTTATGCAAACTGTAAAGATGGTCGTCACCGGCCCCTTCAACAGCGGAAAAACCGCCTTCATCTGCTCTGTGAGCGAGATCGATGTCGTCTCTACGGAGCGAAAGATCAGTTCGGAGGCGGAGCGCGTTAAAGAAACGACGACCGTGGCGATGGACTTCGGCCGCATCACCGTCGATGACGATCTCGTACTCTACCTATTCGGCACGCCCGGTCAAAAACGCTTCGATTTCATGTGGGAGATTCTCTCGGAGGGCATGCTGGGCTTCATCGTGATGGTCGACAGCGCCCGTCCGGAAACCTTCCGTGAAGCTCGCGGCATCCTGCAGACCTTCCGCGCCTATGCGCCGACTCCCTACGTCGTCGCAGCAAACAAACAGGATGTCGATGACGCCTGGGAAGTCGATGATCTGCGTATCGCTTTGAAGCTGGATGAGAAAGTCAAGATGCTGCCCTGTATAGCGACGGACAGAGATTCGGTCAAGAACGTTCTGCTCGAGCTTCTCTACAGTATTCTCGAAGAAATGAAAGAATAGGGTTATCCAAGCGATCATCCTTTCATTTTTATACGTATCGGACATTACCCCTCCCTCGTCGGAGGGTTTTTTCTTGCGGCTGCCGGAGCCGGTCTGCCTCGACAGCCGTATGTAGATAAATCGCCTGCTTCGAATTCGCGGATTTCACCAGTCCCGCCGGCAGCCCGTTCAATCCAACTGTACCCCGCGTTGGCTTGACGGCCCGATTTGCCGCCGGTATACTTCAAAGAGAGAAATGAGAAATCCACGGGGAGCCCGATGACCATCGGGCTGAGAGGAGGGTGAGCGCCCTCGACCCGTAGAACCTGATCCGGATCATGCCGGCGTAGGGATGGCACAGATATGAACAACACGAGAAGCCACTCCCCCGCCAAGGAGTGGCTTTATTCATGGGAAAACGTACGATCGTCGTCGCCAACGGCGTCATCGCAGAACCCGAAAGAATCCGGGCGCGTGCAGAAGCGTTGGACGACGCACAGGTCATCGCCGTGGACGGCGGCAGTAAGAACTGCAAGCTGCTGGGTCTGGATTACGACGTCGTACTCGGCGACCTCGATTCACTGGAAAACGAAGAGCGCGAATCGCTGCGCAAATCCGGCGTGAAAGTCGATAGCTTTCCCACACTCAAGGATGAGACCGATCTGGAGCTGGCGCTGCTCCACGCCGTCGATCGGGGGGCGCAAGAAATATACATTCTCGGCGCCGTGGGCGGCCGCCTGGACATGACCCTGTCCAACATCTACCTGCTTGCTCATCCGCGTCTGCAGGGCTTGAAAGTACGCATCTGGCACGGCGAGCAAACGGCATGGTTGATCCGCCCACCGGGCGGCGATGTCGATGGCCGGCAGGGAGATACGCTTAGTTTGATTCCCATCGGCTCCGCAGCAAGAGGGATCACGACGCACAACCTATCTACAGCCTGGATGGGGACGAGCTGATTCTCGGCCCGGCGCGCGGCGTCAGCAACGTACTGAAAGAATCCCCTGCGCGCATAATGCTGCAGCAGGGATTGCTGCTGGCGGTGCATACACCGGGCCGAGCCTGAACCGCTTCCGCTTTGTCCGGGAAGCGTATGAGGAGAAAACGAAATGGAAATGGATGAGAACCGAACCGTCAACGTGTCCGTTCAGGTGCTGCCGCTCACCGAGGACGCATTTCCGATCGTCGATCACGCCATCGAAGCGATCGCCGCACAGGGAGTCCGATACGAAGTGACCCCCATGGAGACGGTGATGGAAGGCCAATTGGACGAATTGCTGGCGGCTGCCAAAGCGGCGCATCTGGCTTGTTTCGAAGCCGGTGCGCAAAAGGTGGTGACGCTGATCAAGATCGGGGACAGCGTCCACGGCACGACCATCGAAGAGAAAGTGGGCAAGTACCGTACGAAAAATGAGTGAGTCAAACGCTGCCCCGATGAAAAGGGACAAACCACGCATCCGCTCGCGCTGGGCAGGCGAGATATTCCCTGCGCTGCTGCTGATCGCTTTCGTACTGCTGTGCTGGCAGGTCGTCGCCGCCCGAAGCGGTTTATCGGCCTTCATCCTGCCCTCCCCGCTCCAGGTCATTCAGGCAGGCTGGGAGACGCGCCACATCCTGCTCGCGGCGATCGGGACGACGATGCTCGAGACCGCCATCGGCCTGGCGATCGCCATCCTGTTGGGCATTTTGATCGCCGCAGCGATCGACCTGTCTCCCTTTTTACGCAGAGCGCTCTACCCCATTCTCGTCGCCTCGCAGACGATACAAATCATGGCCATCGCGCCTTTGCTGATCATCTGGTTCGGTTTTGGATTGATGCCCAAGGTGATCATCGTCGTGCTGGTTTGCTTCTTCCCTATGGCGGTCAGCACCGCCGATGGACTGGCGTCCACCGATCCCGATCTGGTTGCACTGCTGCGCGCCATGGGCGCCAGCAGGCGTCAAATCTGGCGCATCGTACGCTTGCCGTCCGCACTGCCTTCCTTTTTCTCCGGTCTACGCGTCGCAGTCACGTACAGCGTCGTCGGTGCCACGATCGGCGAATGGGTGGGCGGTTCGGCGGGGTTGGGCCTGTACATGCTGCGTTCGAAAAACGCCCTGGCGACCGATCAGGTGTTCGTGGCCATCCTGATCACCACGGCGATCAGCATCGGCCTGTTTGCGGCGCTGTACCTGATCGAACGCGCCGTACTTCCCTGGTATCACTCCGCACAGCGCAGCGAACAATGGGAGGATGCGGGAATCTACTGAGATGAATCTTTCCAGGAGGGAACTTCCATGAAAAGAATCTTGACCGTCAGCCTTTCGATCGTGCTCCTCGGCCTTCTCGCGGCATGCAGCGCCGAAGAAACCGCGACCGAGACAACGAGCGTTGCGCCCGATGCGGTCACCTTGATGCTCGATTGGGTGCCGAATACCAACCATACCGGGCTGTTCGTCGCCCAGGCGAACGGCTATTTCGAAGACGAAAATCTGCAGGTCGATATCATCCAACCGGGCGAAGTCTACGCCGAGCAAGCCGTTGCCAGCGGCGCCGCCGATTTCGGTGTAAGTTTCCAGGAACAGATCACCCTCGCCAGAGCGGACGACGTGCCCATCGTCTCCATCGCCGCCATCATCCAACACAACACCTCCGGATTTGCTTCTCGCGGTGAACTCCAGGTCAGATCCCCCGCTGACTGGGCCGGACTGACCTACGGATCCTACGGCAGTCCGTTCGAAGAGCCCACCTTGCGCGTCTTGATGGCCTGCGCCGGTGGAGATTACGAGGCGCTGAACATCGTCGATACGGGATTCGCCGATCCCTTGGCCCTGCTCGACGAGCAACAGATCGACCTGGCCTGGATCTTTTACGCCTGGCAAGGCATCCAGGCCGAAGAAGAGAACATCGACTTGAACGTGATCATGATGCAGGACTGGTTCGATTGCATTCCGGATTATTACACGCCGGTGCTCATTACCAGCGAGCAGACGATTGCAGACCGTCCGCAGATCGTATACCGCTTTCTCCGTGCCGTCTCGCGCGGCTATCAACTCGCGATTGAAAACCCGGACGAGGCGGCGGCAATCTTGCTCGGCGCCGTTCCGGAACTCGACAGTGAACTGGTGTACGCCAGTCAGGCGTGGATCTCGCCACGCTACCAGGCTGAGGCTGCCCGCTGGGGCGAGCAGTCGCTGGTCGTCTGGCAGGGGTACTCGAACTGGATGCTCGAAAACGGCATCCTCGCCGAAGGGATGGATGCGGAAGCCGCATTCACCAATGCGTTCCTTCCTTGAGCATGACCTGGCGGACCTTGAGATCAAAGGATGACGATGCCGACGGCAAAAGTCGAACTTCGCAACGTCAGTAAGACCTTCAACGCCAATGGCAGGACCATACGTGCGCTGGAGAATCTTTCTTTCGAGGTGCATCCCGGCGAATTCGTGACCATCATCGGACCTTCGGGAAGCGGCAAGAGCACGATCTTCAATCTCATCGTCGGACTGCTCGAACCGGACTCAGGAGAGATATGCATCGACGGGGAGACCTGTAAAAAGCGGACCGGCCGCGTGGGCTACATGCCCCAGCGCGATCTTCTGCTTCCCTGGCGCAGCGTTCTCGACAACGTCATCCTCCCACAGGAACTGCTGGGCATCCCGGCGGAAAGCGCCCGTTCGAAAGCGGAGCAGCTTCTGCCCCTCTTCGGACTGGCGGAGTTCCGCGCCGCCTACCCCAGTGAACTCTCCGGCGGGATGCGGCAGCGCGCCGCACTGCTGCGCACGATGTTGACCGAACGTGATGTCCTCCTGCTCGACGAACCCTTCGGTGCACTCGACGCGCTGACGCGGCGCGAGCTGCAGGACTGGCTGCTCGACATCTGGCGCCGCTTCGAGAAGACGATCATCTTCATCACCCACGACGTCGACGAAGCGCTGTACCTCGGGGATCGGGTTCTCGTGCTCAGCGCCCGGCCGGGAACGATCCTGCGTTCCAGCAAAGTGAATCTTCCCCGGCCCAGACGGCAGGGGATGATCGCCACACCGGCCTTCGGTAAACAAATCGCTGAATTATTGGAAGCGCTGGGGATCAGCGTATGAAACCCATTCCCCAGGAAGTTCGACCGTCGGCCGGAGATTCAGTAACGGTACACAAACTCGACGCAGATGGAATCGAGGCCTGGCGCTATACGGGCGAAGTGCTGCGTACGGACTCGGCGAGCGTCACCCTCGTGGCGGCGTTCGACCGGGAGGATCGATCTCTGGGCGGCATCGAACTGCAGCGCGGTGACCGCTTCGTGGAGACTTTCTACGCCGATCGGTGGTACAACGTATTCCGGATTCACGACGGCCGAGACGGGCGCTTGAAAGGTTGGTACTGCAACGTCACCCGCCCGGCGAAAATCGAACCGGGGCATATTTATGCCGACGATCTGGCGCTCGATCTGGTCGTACTTCCGAACGGTGAATGCCAGGTGTTGGACGAGGAGGAATTTGAAGCGCTGCAACTGACGCCGGAGGAACGCGAGATGGGGCTCCAGGCTTTAGAGGAACTCAAAACGTTCGCGAGTAGTCACTCTGCACCATTCGATATTAATTTCTGAACGTTGAAATGGATCATCTCACGCTAGATCTGCGATGCACGTTAACCCCAAACCGAGGAGGCACAGAGAAACCATGGAGTAATTCTTCGAGGCCAGATCGGCCTAACGTTTCGATCCCAGCCTGATTTTTACGGACTGCATCGAGAACGGCACCGCGTCGCTGCTGCTAGACAGGCCTGCCCTTCCGGCTGAATTCTTCGATTTGAGCAGCGGACTTGCAGGTGAGCTGCTGCACAAACTGTCTGTTTATCACATGCGTATGGCAGCCGTAATACCCGATTTGACGGCTCACTTTGTGAATCTTCAGGCGTTTGCATCTGAAGTAAATCGGGGAGGGCAGATTCGATTTTTTCCCACTCGTCGGGAAGCAATCGATTGGCTTGAGTATATCTGAGCTGTGAAAGACCGGGTTGCTTTCGTATCAAGCCGGCAAATAAGAGAAACAACAAGCGTAAATTCAGCGCAAACAGTTGCTCCGCTTGAAGCACTCAAGGGAAGGATTACGTTATGATTCTGATACCCACTATCGTCCTTTGTGTCTTGTTTCTAACCCTGTCTTCCATTCACCTCTACTGGGTTTTCGGAGGTAGATGGGGCTGGAAAAGTGCGACTCCAACACAAGACGGTATACCGCTGTTCGAACCTGGGAAGTTTCAAACTCTTTTAGTGGCGGTGGCTCTTTCAGCAGCCGCGTTCGTAACGCTTTGGCGAGGCTTGTATACGGACCTCGGTCCAATGTGGATACCTCACATCGGTATGTGGGTGATCACTGGGATTTTCACACTGCGGGTAATTGGTGATTTTCAGTATTGTGGTCTCTTCAAGAAAGTGCGGGACACTACCTTCGCCAGAAATGATTCACGAATCTATGTGCCGATATGCTTGGTGATCGCCGGATTTGCTATTTGGTTGGCAATCGGACCCTAGGAAAATGGGGAGTCGAGCCACAAAGGTTTTCCGGCTAGGGAAGTCATCCTTGTGCAGCAAGTGCGCTCAGCCTAGCGGGAAAAACTGTCTCAATCCTTTGTCGCTCTCTCGACATTCGCTCGCCGCCAGAGCCACCAGACGACGAATGCCGTAAACATGATGATCAGCGCGGCGATGGCCACGGGCAGTACGACGGCCAGAATCGAAATCACCGTGGCCGTCACATCCTCGGCGACGCTCACCGGGACGTTGCCGACGCCGGCCGTCGTCGCCGTGACCGTCGGGCGGACGGCGGCCGACTTGGCCACGTGCACGCTGCCCGAAACCAGGATGCCGGCGATGATCGCCAGCACGGGATGGGGTCTGGATGGCATCGTTGACGTGATTGACGGCGGGCACTTTATCCACGAAGAATTCGATCACCCCCAGAATCACCAACACGGCGATCGTCCACCAACTGGTGAGCGGTTCCCACGTTTCAGACAGCGTGATCCAATCCGTGAAGCGTGCCATCAGCGCCACGATCAACAGCGGCACGTACGCGTTCAGGCCTGCACTTGCCGAAAGGCCGAATGCCGCAAATAATCCCGCGATACTTTCCACCAACTTCCCCTCCGCTTCTCGAGCAACATCCGATTCGAGTCAATCGATACTGCTTATACCACACATTTCTCGTGCCGCGAATCCCGTACGGCGAGAATGGAAACGCTTAAAAATGAAAACCCGCCCATGTTCCCGTTAACGTGTAGCGAAGCAAATCGATGGCTCCGATCTGGATCACGGCCAGCGTCAATCCGATCACAATGGGCGTGAATAAATCCCGCCAGCGTTCGGCTCGATTTTCCCGGCGCGAGACAGCCAACACGACCGATGTGTAAACGATCGTCAATATGAGGAACGCGGACAGCGTGCTGGCGACCGCCAGCGGATAGAGAACCAACGGATTTCCATCGAGAACGAAAGCCACAAGGATGGCGGCGATAAGCAGCAGCAACCCCAAATCCTTGAACGAACGCAGCACCGGCTCGTTTTGGGCATCCTTCCAGGAAAACTGGCTGAAAGCCGGGTACACCAGAGTCGCCAGAGAGATTCCCACCAATGTGCCCGTGATCAAGCGCAGCATGTTGCTCGGATGGTAAACGCCGGAGGCCATCGGCAGGAGCTGCAAGTACGAATTGAGCCCGTCGACGGCCCAGATGGCGGCGAAGCAAATGAGGGCCGCAGATACAGCCTTATCGGGATAACGGCCCGCTTTCGTCCGGCGGGTGATATAAAAACCGAGGCCGATCAGCACACCGAGATACATTCCTGTGCAGCGTGCGCAGAGCGGCATCTGCCGCGTGCCGAGTTGGAAAGAGCGCAGGTCGATGCGATGGCACAATGCATATCCGACAGCGTCCGCTTTCCCCAGCAAGCCGTCTGGCGTGTATAGAAGCCACGTTACAAACACGATGATGGCGATCAATACGGCAAACGTTCGAGGGACGAAGGCACGTTTTGGCCGCTCCGGAACCCCTTCGCTCGAGGTGTACATGCCGTCATTATAGCGGAATCTCACTGAGACGATGGAAAATGCTCCGCGAAGCAATCATTGCCCTCGATCCAACAGGATACGATTCCTTGACGGTGCGAGTGCGGGACGGTTATAATGCCACCTGCTTTCCTCGGTAGCTCAATCGGCAGAGCGGGCGGCTGTTAACCGCTAGGTTGTAGGTTCGAGTCCTACCCGAGGAGCCTGATGCCTCACGAGCACTCATGCGCAAGCGCAGCGGGTGCTTTATGTTTTAAGGACGATTCGGCACACGGATTACACCTTGCACCCGACAAAGATGCGATATGATTAGGCTTAGACCGATCCTTTTTGGAAAGGGGTACTCGCCCATATGAATCTCCTGAAAAAGATAGGCGACTTGTTTGTGCGTTCAGAGGACGACCAGGGGCTTTGGATCTACGTTCGTTGTAGTCGCTGCGGGGAAAAATTGAAGACACGCGTCGATTTAATGACCGACCTGACTGTGCGCTACGGTGAGGGCGGCAGCGAGGACGCCTACTTCACTCGCAAAACGCTCATCGGCAGCGATTTGTGCTTCCAACCCATCGAAGCGACGCTCACTTTCGATCTCCGGCGTCAACTGCTCGACAAGCAAATCACGGGGGGAGAATTCATAACGAAGGAGGAATTCGACGCGGAGGAGGAATAGACGTGCTTCCGCTGAGTTCAAAGGTTACACCGCACGGTCAATCGTCACCCGATTCAACCGGTTCCGCCGAATCTTCCTGCTTTTTGGATTTCGTATCTTCTCGAACCCCCATCCGTACGACCACCTTATGTTTCACGGCGTTGCCATCCAGGGGCAGCTCGAGCTTGTCCAGGCGTCTGCCGTCCATCTCGATCCACGCCACTCCCCGGCCGACGTGATCCGGATTCTCGACCTTCAGTTCATAGACCGCATCGCGGTGCGAATAACGGATGTTGAAATCGTCCCACGCGGCAGGGATGACGGGATCCACGCGCAGCACGTCCCCCCGAACCTTCAAGCCCAGAATTTCTTCGACCCAGGCCCGGTACATCCAGCCGGCCGAACCGGTATACCAGGTCCAGCCCCCTTTCCCTACTTTGCCGGCGAGATTATAGACATCCGCCGCAATCACGTACGGCTCGACCGTATAACGGTCAACGTCCTGCGGTTCGCGGGTGTGCTCGATGGGATTCAGCATGCGCAAAATCTGCGCCGCGCGTTTACCGTCCCCCATGCGCGCGTACGCGATCGCCAACCAGACGGCAGCGTGGGTGTATTGTCCCCCATTCTCGCGAACACCGGGTGGATAGCCTGCGATGTATCCGGGATTGTGCGCGGATTTATCGAAGGGCGGTGTAAACAACAATACCAGGCGATCCTTTTCGCGCACCAATTGCTCCCACACCGATTCGAGTGCCGTCTTCGAACGATCCGGATCTGCGGCCCCACAAATAAGCGCCCATGACTGGGGCAGAGAATCGATGCGCGCCTCAACGTTTCTCGCCGAGCCAAGCGGTGTACCGTCGTCGTAAGTCGCTCGTTGGTACCAGGCGCCATCCCAGGCTTCCTTCTCGACATGTTCCGCAAGCCTGCTTGCGCGCTTACGGAAATCCGCCGCATCATCCTGCCGGCCGGTTTCTTCCGCCAGATCGGCAAAACCATCCAGGATATCGATCAGGAACCAGGCCAACCAGACGCTCTCGCCTTTCCCCTCGACGCCCACCCGATTCAGTCCATCGTTCCAATCCCCCGTCCCGATCAACGGTAATCCATGCGGACCGCTGGTCGCACCGAGCTCGATCGCACGGCGGCAGTGCTCGTAGAGGGAGGCGCGTTCCGAACTCACCTCTGGAACGAGATAGATTTCATGCTCGTCTTCCTGCAGCTTTCGCCCGTTCAGGAAGGGCAGCTGCTCTTCGAGGATGTCGAAATCCCCCGTGACCCGAACGTAGTGATTGACGACGTAGGGCAGCCAGAGCAGATCGTCTGAAATCCGCGTGCGAACTCCCGCACCGCTTGCAGGATGCCACCAGTGCTGAACGTCTCCCGCCTTGAACTGACGCCTTGCTGCGCGCAGAATGTGTTTGCGGGCGAACTGCGGAGCAGCGTGGAGTATTGCCATCACGTCCTGTAATTGATCACGAAAGCCGAAAGCCCCACCGGACTGGTAGAACGCCGAGCGAGCGAAGATTCGGCAGCTCAGTGTCTGATAAAGCAGCCAGCGGTTGAGCAGGAATTCCACGGAAAGCTCCGGATGGCTGACCTGCACACGCCCAAGGAATTTATCCCACCAGCCGCTCGTTTCGTGCAGGGCTTCATCAACACGCGTGTTCTCCCGAAAATGGCGGATAATACGGCTGGCATCCTCCAGCGAATCCGCCGAACCCAGCATGACGTTTATTTCGTCGCGCTGGCCGGGTTCCAATTCGATCATGACACGCATCGCACCACAGGGATCCAGGCCCGCTCCTACCCGCTTCGACAACTGTGAGCGGTGCATGGCAGCCGGATTGGCGAGACACTGGTTCCGCCCTACGAACGCCGTGCGATCGGCGGTATAGTCGTCAGCCGCAGGACTCATGGCGATGAAAGCCACGCGATCGGCATAATCCGGGTGGTAATGGTTGTAAGCCATCAAGGCATTTGTGTCTTCGTCCCATTTGGTGATGACGTGCATCTGATTTTCTTCACGCACTTCGCCGAGGACCAAATCGGCATAGAAAGTCACGCTGAGGTGGCGCGTTTGCGTCGAATCGTTGTGCAGCCGCAGCCGCTGAATACGTACCGGTTCACCACCTTTATCGCTCATGGGCACAAACGTGACCAACTCTTGCTCGATGGCATGGCTGTTGTGTTCGAACACGCTGTAGCCAGCGCCGTGGCGGGCGCGGTAGGCATCCAATTCGCGAACGGGCTTCGGCGTCGGCGTCCAGAAGGTGCCGCTATCCTCGTCCCTGATGTAGAGGGCATCTGAGGCGGGATCGCAAACGGCATCGTTCGACCAGCCGGTCAAACGATTCTGCTGACTGTTGCCGTACCAGACGAAACCCGAACCGCTTTCGGAGATCAAGGCGCCGAATTCCGGATTGGCCAACACGTTCACCCATGGTGCGGGCGTATTATCCTCCGGACCCAGATAAACGGCATACTCATGACCGTCGGGCGTGAATCCGCCAAGGCCGTTGAAGTACGGCAATTCCATAAATGGAAGCGGAGCGGAAGGTTCCTCCTGGATTTTCCGCGGCAGCAATTCGGTCGGTAAATCCGGCGACTCACGGGAAACGCCGAGCTGCTGCGAAAGCGGTCCGCGTGCTGCCACCATGGCCACTCTGGCCGCGGAAAGGATCAAGGTGAGATGGTCTTCCGGAATCTGGTCCACACTGCGCAGATAGACCCCACCGGGCTGATCGACGGCGGTATAGATCGAGTTCGTCTCGATCAAATTCTCCAGTCGCTCGTTCAGCGGTTTTTCGTAGCTGCTGGCCTCTTCGTTGAGAATGATCAGATCGGACTTCAGGCCGTGTTGGCGCCAGAAAGTATGCGCCTGCAGCATTTGACGCACCGTACTCAGATCCCGCGCCTCACCGACGCTCACAACTGCGATGGGAAGATCTCCCGAGATGCCGTACGGCCACAAGCCCGACTGGCCCAGATGATTCTGTTCCAGCCGTTCGGGCGGCGGCCGCAGCCAGGCGTCCGGGTAAAGCATGGCGCTGGCCAACTGCTGGAAACGACGGGCGTCGTCCGGTTGTATGCGCAGCAAGCGCAGTTCGAGTTGGGCGTGAACCCAGGCCATCTCCAGGCTGCGCGTGATGGCGCGTGGGTCGCCGTATTTTTCCATCAACCGCACGGCCTGATCGCGTTCGTTCGAAGCAGCCAGCAGCATGGAGACGGAGAGGCGCTGTCGAGGCCGTATCGTCACCAACTTGCGAATGCTCAGAATGGGATCGAGAACGAAACCTTTGCTGTTACTCAGATTGCCTTCTAATGCGATTGGATTTTCCGGGGAACGCCCGCGGCCGATGAAGCGAGAACGGTCGGTTTCGAACTGCATCGGGCTCGATTCCCCGTTTTCAAGTGTGAGGCGGTGAGCGACGAAGATCGGTGTATCTTCTGGATCCCGCAGCCGGCGGAAGGCAAGCAGACCGTCGACCTGCGGCAACGACTCCGTCTGAATGAACATCTTATTAAACGCAGGATGCTGCCGGTCGGCGTCGTGCGGCGCCATGGATAATTCGACGTAGCTGGTGATCTCGATCCGCCGGGCTCGGCTCGAGCGGTTGATGAAGGTCATGCGCCGGATTTCGACGTCATCCTCCGGCGAGACAACGATCTCGGTTTCTGTGTCGATGCCGTTGTCTCTGCGCCGGAACTCGGCGCGATCGATCGCCATATTAATGGAATAGTTATCCGGCTCCCCTCCGACCGGCTGATAGGTGTTGGACCAGATGCGCCCGTTATCGACGTCGCGGAGATAACAGAAGCTGCCCCACGCATCGCGTGTGGTATCGGCCCGCCAGCGAGTGAGTTCAAAATCCTTCCACTGGCTGTAGCCGCCGCCGGCGTTGGTGATCATCAAGCCCATGTTGCCGTTGGACAGTAGATGGGTCCTCGGCGTCGGGGTCTGGGCGGTGTCGAATTTGCTCACGGAAGGCGCCATTTCTACCGTCGTCGCACGCGTCGTCGGGCGTTCGCGAGTGGAGACTTCGTAAACCGGTGGCGCGACGGGGATGCGCTCGTACAACAATGGTTCGGTAGCCTGTACGCGCCGATCCTCATGGAAGCGCCGCTGCATGCTGTAATCGTGGAGTAGATTCACCATGGCCAGAAAACCCATCGCCTGGTGGTGGGCCATGTACGCCCGTACCAGGATTCCGCGTTCGCCCTCGCGCTTGCGCTGACGGGTGAAATCGATCGACTCGTAAAACCCGTAGCGGCTCTGCAGCCCTTCACCCGCCAGACGACGTAAATTCTGCGCCGCTTGATCCGGCTCCACCATCAATGCCAGCATGGAGGCGTAAGGTGCGACAACCAGGTCCTCCTCCAGGCCGCGCTTCAACCCCAATCCGGGTACACCAAACGCCTTGTATTGGTACGTCTTGTTGACATCAAGATCGCCGTATGCGGATTCGGAGATCCCCCAGGGGATGTTGCGTTGATCCGCATACTGGCGCTGCAGTTCCACGGCCTCGTGCGTGGCGAGGTCCAACAGGGAATTGCTGTACGTACGCTGCAAGAGCAGGGGCATCAGATATTCAAACATCGTGCCGGTCCAGCTGAGCAGCAGTCTATGATTTCCGACGGAACCGTAAGGGCGATTGAGCGCAAGCCAATGTTCGCTGGGAACGTCCCCGCGCGCGATGGCGACGAAGCTTCCCAGACGCGATTCACTGGCCAACAAGTCGTAATAGGACCCATCACGACGCTGGTTGCTTACGTTGTAGCCGATGGTAAATAGGCGGCGGTCGGGATCGTACAGGAAGCGCATATTCATGTTGCGGGCCAGCACTCGAACGGTATCGAGCAGATCTTCCCCCTGCCCCAGAATTTCTCCCGCGAACCAACGCGCCTCAGAGAAAGCATCACGCAAACGTTCGATCCATTCCGTGAGCGATGGCGGCAGCGAGTCATCGGATTGAATGGAAGCCTCGATGGCCTGCATCACGGGCACGGCGCCGGCGGCTAAATCTCGCAGCGAAGGAGCTTCACGAAGCGCGTGCCGACGGGCATCCAACGTTCCTGCACCCAACGGCGCGAGGACTTCCTCCGCTTCGGTCGTTAAAATCTCCGCCCATTTCATGTAGCGATCCACGGTGTGAATCCATTGGGAGATCTGCCGCTCCAATTTGCCCGCCCAGTATGCCGCTTCGTCGCCTGTTCCGGCGCTGCGGCGCAGACCGTAGGACAACGCAATCGACAGACCGCTGGCATGGCGAACGGTGCGGATGAGCTCTTCGAGATTGCCCGGCGATGATTCCAACGTCTGCGCCAGTTTGTTGAAGGTCTGCATATGAGGATCGTCCGAACGCGTGGACGTTAAGACGTCCTTTAAAATATCGAGCGTGTCCCACGCGCCGTGCAGGATCACGGGATCGAGCAAAGGCGCATCCAACAATTCCCCGATTCCAATCTCCAGCGTCCACAAGCATCCCAAGAGGTTTCCGCTGTCGACCGTGGAGACATAGCGTGGTTCCAACGGTTCCAGTGTCTCGATGTTGTACCAGTTCAATAAATGACCCTCATATTTCTCGAGTCGATCCAGGGTCTTCATCGTGGCGTTTACTTGTTTTATGACGCTGTCTGCATTGAGATAGCCGCAGTCGTTGGCGCCCAGGGCGGACAGCACCCATAGTCCGATGTTGGTCGGACTCGTGCGATCGGCAACTTGATTCTGGTGAGAGACCTGAAAGTTATCCGGCGGCAGCCAGTTTGTCTTTTCGGTGACGAAATCTTCGAAGTACGCCCAGGTGCGTCGCGTCCATTTGCGTATCCTGCGGCGCGTTCGTCTGGAAAGCTGCTGTTGAGGCGTTTCTTGATCCGGTCCTTGATTCAGCCGCCAACCAATCCAGGGACTGACGAACCACAGGATGAGGAAAGGAATGGCGGCAAACAGACTCATTGGCTGGACCAGCCAAACCAGAATGCCGAATACGATGGAAAACAAGCTGACGATACCGAGCGTGTTGGAGAAGGATCGTGCCTGATCGGTCGTGGACCATCCCGTCATCTGTGCCGTCGTCCATTCCAGGAAATTATGATGACTCACAAGCCGGCGGTACCAAACCCTGAGAATCGCATCCAGAGCTAAACCCGTCTGATGAGGGATCAAGGCCGCCTCAACAAACGAACGCCGGATGCCGTGCCACACTTCTTGCAGTGTAAAATTTGTCGATCCATGCGACGTCGTCATCCAGGTCACAGGCTGTACCAGTGGTTGGAACAGCATCAGACCGCCGACGAGCAGGCTGGACACGCCACCCATTGCCGGAGAAATCAGCCACGCACCCAGCAGGTAGAGCATTAACGACACCGGCACCAAGCTGCGGCGGAGATTGTCAAACACTTTCCAGCGATTAAGGATAGACAGTGGGTTGGGTACGCGCTTGCCGCTTCCGGAGGGTGCCCGGGGCAGGATCCAATCTGCAATTTGCCAATCCCCCCGAATCCAGCGATGCTGACGCCGCGCGTAGCTCATGTAATCGCTGGGAAAATCATCATACAGCTCGATGTCGCTCGCATAACCCACACGGACGTGTGCGCCTTCGATCAGATCGTGGCTGAGGATGCGTTCCTCGGGTAAACGGTCTTTCATGATCCGATTGAAGAAACGCGGATCGTAAATCCCCTTTCCGACATAAGATCCTTCGGAAGCAAGGTCTTGATACACATCCGAAACCGCTTTGGTGTACGGATCGGTCCCGATCGGATCGGTGAAGAGGCGTGTGAAAATCGTAGCTGTAGAGCTGGGCAGCGCCGTGCTGACTCGAGGTTGGATGATGCCGTATCCGTCAACCCGCAGTGGATTCTCGGTAACGACCGTTGGCCGATTGAGGGGATGGGCGATGGTTTCGATCAAACGACGGGCGGTGTCCCGCGGCAGCTGCGTATCGCTGTCCAGGGTGATGACGAAACGCACGTTGGTCATTGCTTCCGCCCGACCGACGCGTACGATGTCCTCCAGTTCCTCGCCGTCGATCAGACGGTTGAGCAGTTGCAGTTTTCCGCGTTTACGTTCCTTGCCAATGAATTTACCTTCCGATTCACACCAGGTCCGTTCGCGGTGGAAAAGGTAGAAGCGTCCCGTGCCATGACGCCGGTTCAACGCCTCGATGCCGGCCACGGCTCTTCCGAGCAAGACCTCATCCTGCTTGGTCGTCGACGCGTCGGCGTCCATGAAATCACCGAACAGCCCGAACAACAGGTTCGGATGTGGATTGGCGAGATAGCGTATCTCCAGTTTGTCGATCTCCTCATCGACCGTGCTTTCGTCCACCCACAATAAAGGCACGACCACGAGCGTACGGAATTCATCCGGTATGCCTTCCTCTTCGAAAGACATCTTCGGCAAGGCGATCGGTGTCAACAGCCGCGTGAAGCAGTAATTCACGATCTGGATTGCCAGTTGACTGGCCGGTAGTACGCTCAACAGCCCACCGAGGATGAGCCAGCCGCTGTGTTCTCCGACCACGTAACTCAGCGCGACAGCGATCCCGACCAACACGATATTGGCCAGTCCCACCGCACCCAGGTACAAGACCGTGTGGTTGCGTTTTATCCAATCCAGAAACCGCTTGCCTAGTTTCTCCCGTCCGCCCAATTCACTAATGAAACTTTTCCGTCCCGAGCCGATGAGATAGGTGCCTACGTGATTTCGCCGGAAATCTGCAGCGGCCGTTTCGACCTTGTTCGAAGCAGCCTCAATGGCGAGTTCCGCAACTTCGGTTTCGGGGATTTTCGATCCTCGGGCGATTTGCTCGACGGCGCGGCGGTAACGGTCACGCGTGTCGAAATCCATGTGGGGGTACACACCGGCGGGGTCACGGCGCAGAATTTCTTCCGTACGGCTGTGGCGCTCGAATATTTCACGCCAATCCAGAAGCGAGAGTTGGCGTAGGCTGGTAATGGCGTTGCCGATCGAAATCTGCATCGCCGCCTGACGGGCCTGCTCGCGGCGGTTGATCTCGCCCAACTCGGTCTGCAAACTGCGTTCCAACCAGCTTCGCACCGGCACGAGTGCCGCCTGCTCGTCGTACAGATGGCCGATCAACTGCGTGGCGAAAAAGGCGCTCGGTTCGGGTTGTTCTTTGGCCAATTCGGCGAGAACATTGAAGAGCTGGCTGGCATCACGGCGGGCGGTGGTCAGCAAGCGGTTGGCCCAGAAATCGGCCTGGACTGCCTCATGGAAACGCCGCAGCACCTGCAGCGCCAGTTCTCGCAAACGGTCGATGATGGTGATGCGCAGCATCATCGGCAGCGCCCACAATTCCCCGATGCTTAGCAGAGAAACGGACTGGTAGGCCTGCAGGAAATCACCGATGTTGCTGCGGTCCAGGCGGGCATCCGTGTGGAGCACCAGATCGCTGGCCAAACCATAGACCCGCGGATCGCCTCGCTGCGGGCCGCTGCTCAAGATCGGCAGTTCCTCGTAGAAGCGCCGCGGCAAGTTGAGGCCTACATCGCGGATGTGACTCTGCATGATGTACGCGTTGTCCAACAACCATTCTGCCGAAGCAGTGATGCTTTGCTCGAGCCGCTCGTACTGCGCCAGGTCGTCGCACACCTGCTGCAGCGTCTGACCGGATTGGATGATACGCGCCAGCAGGGCCGCGCCGCGCCCCCGTGAAGGCGGGCCGATCGTGTGCGTGGCCGCCAGCCGTCGGGCGTGATCTTGTATCTGCACCGGTGAGAGTGGGACCACCGCAGGGAACTCTCCGGGCTGGATTAAGGAACTCGTCTTCAGGGCAAAGATCGCAGGCTGCATCTCCACAACCCTGCGCAGAATGGGAATCGCCCAAGCCAGCGATTCAGGCTCCGCCCGCAGCAGGATCAGCGACTCTTCCGTGACCAGCCATCGCGCGCAACGTTCCTGCATCTTGCTTTCCACACCCAGGTCCAGCCACCGGGCGATCAAAGCGCCGAAAAGGCCCAACAGCAGCACCAGTATGCCGGTCGACAAATATATCGAGACCTTCAGAAAGGCGGGTACCAGATAGTGGAGCAGGAGACCCACAAGCAGACCCAGAAAGACCCCACCGAGGAAACCGTGCACTATCCAGGTGCGTCGACCATAGCCACGTTTGTGGATGTCACCTTCGGCAGTCTTTTGGATCAAAAACGTCCTGTCGAAACCTCGATGCCGCAAAGCTTGACGCGCCTCGACGGCATCTTCGTGGCGCACGAAAAAAGCGACCAACGTCGCTAATTCACGCACAAGCACACCTCAGCATCACAGGCGACGAGAATGCAATCCACAGAGGACATGGAGCGTGGGGAATTGTATTGCATCAGGCGAACGGAGATACTTTGACTCGGATGCGAACTCATGGGTCGTTACTACCCGGTTCATTCCTTTCAATCGCGATGAAGAGATCTTGGTAACATCCCTTCCGCTGGAAAAGCGATCCTCTTGAGACCACTTCTGCAAATTATAACAAACGTACATGCTGCGAAACAGGATCGCGGATGATGTCCTCCCAAATGTAAAATATCGACGAATAAGATACAATAATTCAGCTTAAGGCCCAATTCACGCATCGCGAGCGGAGGGAAAGGGTATGCGCATACTCGCCATCATATCGGGGGAATACGGTCGACGCCACCTCGAAAACTTGCGGGAGCACGGTCCATCCCAATGGCACTTCGAGGAATGGAGAGCGCCTTCTGTGCTTCCACCGGTGATCGACGATCCGGAGGAGCATCTACCCGATCATTTTCCGGCGGTTGATTTGATTCTCTCCTTCGCCGAGCATCGCGGCGTGGCGGAGCTGCTGCCCGAAATCGCCCGAATGAGCGGTGCGCAGGCGGTCATCGCCGCGATCGATGATGAAGCATGGCTGCCACGCGGTCTGGCTCGCCAGTTGCGCGGTTGGTTGAAGGACATGGGCGTTGAATGCGTCACGCCGAAACCATTGTGCACCCTCCGCGAAAACGACTACGGTGTGGCGCGCGGATCCCGAATAACCTACGAGGATCCGCTGATTTCTACCTTCGCACGCCATTTCGGACAGCCGGAATTGAAACTCACCATCGACCCGAAAACGCGGATCATCACGGCAGCCGAAGTCCTGCGCGATGCGGTCTGTGGCTGCGCCCGCCACGCCGCACAGGGCCTGGTGGGTACTTCTGCCGACGAAGCCGAGGAGAAAGCCGGTCTGCTGCATCATCACTATCCCTGCATGTCTGCCATGGGCATCGACGACGATTACGGCGACACACTGATGCACGTTTCAGGCAACGTACTCAAATCGGAAGTCGGGGCGCAGGTCAAACCCTTCAAGCAGGTGCAGGTTTTTCGGCCCGAGGGGAGAAGCGAATAGATCGGGATCTTTTGTGGGGGATCGAAGCGCCGAATGCGTCGACCTGCTGCCCGATAAATCGGCGCATCGAATCAACCCACTTCCTGCATGATCGTGGCCAGCGGAAATATGCCAATATTTCCCCAATTCCTGATAAAATAGTGCCCTGGAGGGTGGAGATCGACACCGACCCAATGCACCAACAAGGGTCTTCGCCCCAGTACGGGGTCAATAGCCCCAAAGGACGATAGTCCAAACGAGATCTTGCGGTTATCATGCGCGTAGGAGGAGCCGCGAAACGGGGAACGCTTCAACGCGTCCGCGTTTCGTGAAGGGCAAGCTCAGCCATGAGTAGACAATCACTGACCGCCATCCAACAAGCGAAGGCAGCAGCTTCACGCGGCGATTATTCACGCGCCCGCAGCATCCTCCGCGAAGCGGCCCGTTACGATCCAAACAACGAGGAAATCCTTCTGCTCTTCGCTCAATTCGCACAGAAACGCGAGCATGCAATCATGTGCTACGAGCGCGTGCTTGAAATCAACCCCTACAACGAAACGGCGATTCGTGCCCTCGACCGTGCCTACGCCCAGCAGGCACGCCGAGAAGAATTCGACCAAATCGTCGCCAAAACAAAATCCACCATCGGAAGTTTCGATCCTGCAGCGGCTAAGAAAGTCATCTCTCCGCTGACCAAGATACCATTCAAACGTTACTTCCTGACGGTGTTTCGAACGGTGATGGTGATCGCTATCGTCGTGGGCGGCATATACCTTGGCGTGAACGCCTACGATTTCATCAACCGCTTCTTCGGCTTGGGGACCTACGCGCCCACCACACCAACCCCCAACCCCAACTTGACGCCCACACCAACCGTCCCGGCAGACCTGCCCCTGCTGCAATCCGAATTTGCCGGCCGGATTTTCATCAAAGAAGGGGATCCGGCGCTCTTTGAAAACGTGTGGGACCTGATCAGCGTCGACAGTTTCAATACATATGCTTACGCCAGCGAGAATGGCGAGGAGTATTGGTTCGACGCAGTCGTAAATTTGCGTATAGGATTCCAACGCGCCCATCCCGTGCGCTTCCGCCTGACGATCACGAACCCCGCCACCGGCATTTCGTCCCCGCTTCTCCTGGAGGAGACCATCGTGCCCAACCACGAACTTGGTCTCGGTGCCAATGCCCTCCAGGTGACCCGATTCACGTTCTATCAATACGTCGCCGGCGACTATGGCGGGAAACTCGAACTCGATAATGTCGAGATCATGCGCATTGACGGCATGCGTCAGGAGGAATGGGTACCGCCGGAAGGCGGCGCCGGGAAGTACCGGGATGTTTGGAAAATCTACAACCCGCATGACGTTGCCCTGCCCCTCGCCTGGGAACTGGTCAAACGCGATCAAGCCGGAAATTCGATCGGACTTTCGGAGTACAAATTCTGTTTGCAGACGGACAGCGAGTTCGAAGCGCTCTACCGTGAATTCTCCCTGCTTCCACCGGGGAAACAGATCATCATCACGCAGAACATCACGCCCGAAGAAGAACAAAGCGGCGTGACCACAGAATTGAACCTGCGCTATCCCGACGAGTGTCAGCCGCTGCTGCAGAACGAAGTAACTTTCGATCCGTACGTTGTACTTGTGGATACAGCGGAGGAGGCCGGGGAAGGAGAAGAGCAGGTCCAAGCGACGGAACAGGTTGATGAAGATCCCTACGCACAAAATCTATTGATCGAAAACCGCGGCTTGAACGAAGCTTTCGGCTTGTTCTACGTCAATGTGTATGATGAGAATGGCAACCCCATCGCCGGGCGGGCGATCACGCTCAATCCGAGCACTTTCCCACTGATGCCCGATGAATTCCTGGAACTCAGTCCCAGGCTGGATTTTATCGAGCTGGTTGAACCAATCCCCAGCCGCTTCGAATTTGTTTTCCTCGGTTTGAGCAAGATCCCCGAACAGCCGGCGCCTGCTCCTGATGATAGTGAGCCGGTCACCACCGAAGTGGTTTTAACACCCGAGCCAACCAGCAGCGAATAAACCCGAAGCGCTGCGGAACCCCGGATTCAAGATGAGCCGACCATTGTGGTTTACGGAGTTCGTCAAGAAAATCTTCCCCACTCGCTATCTGCTCGCTCGCGCAACGCGCTTGCCCTACCTGGGCTCGCTCGTCGACCGCACACTTTTCGATGGCGACGATATGATCTATCTCCCGTCCAATCGAACAATACAAGTCAACGAAGCCATCCCGGCGAACAGAAATATGGTCGTACCCTCCCAGGTGGTGGAGCATTTTATCGAGCGTGCCGAGGTCCACTGGATCATGCACAGTTGTATTTGCCGTACGGCGGCAGGCTGTGAGGATTATCCCAGGGACCTGGGATGCCTGTTCCTCGGGGAAGCTGCATTGGACATCAACCCCGACCTCGGCCGAAGGGTGACGAAGACCGAAGCCAGCCGGCACGTTGCGCGCTGCCGCGAGGCGGGGTTGGTGCATTTGATTGGAAGGAACAAACTGGACACCGTCTGGCTCGGAGTCGGACCGGGGCATCGACTGCTGACCATCTGCAACTGCTGCCCCTGCTGCTGCGTCTGGCGGGTGCTGCCCTATGTAAAAGCGGAAATTGGCGCCAAGGTCACGCGCATGCCCGGCGTCGAAGTCTCGGTCGGAGAGGCGTGCATCGGTTGCGGCGACTGCCTGGACACCTGCTTCGTGAATGCGATCCGCCTGGTCGACGATCGGGCACAGATCATAGAATCCTGCCGGGGCTGCGGTCGTTGTGTGGAAATCTGCCCGCAAGGTGCGATCGAACTCCAGGTGAACGCAGACGGGTTCGTCGAGCGCGCCATCGAGCGCATCGCTCCACTCGTGGATTTGCGCTGAAACCACGAACTGCTCGCACGTTCGATTATTCCAATACTTGCTGTGAACTGCCCCCGTTTTCCGCTGCGTAAGCCGTGTGTAATTTCAGCGGATCGCGCTCCTTGGCGTGCAGGCGCAGATTGAGCATTTCCACGAAGAACGAAAACGCCATGGCGAAGTAGATGTATCCTTTGGGAATATGAAACTCCATCCCTTCCGCCACCAGCGAAACGCCGATCAACAGCAGAAAACTGAGGGCCAGGATTTTCAAGGTGGGATGCCGGTTGACGAAATCACCGATCGGTCCGGCTGCGAACATCATCACCCCGACAGCGACGACCACGGCCGCCACCATCACCGCCAGCTCGTTGCCAATCCCCACGGCGGTGATCACGGAGTCCAATGAAAAAACGACATCGAGCAGCATGATCTGAAAAACGACGCCGACAAAGGATGTTGCCGCTCTCACCTCGGTGTGTCCCGAGGGCATTTCGAGCTTATCGTGAATCTCGAAGGTGCTCTTTCCCAGCAGAAACAAACCGCCGACGATCAAGATAATGCCGCGGCCCGTAACGGTCAGGCCAACAACGTCGAACAGCGGCGTCGTGAGCCGCGTCAACCAGGTAATCGAGAAAAGCAGGAGAATACGGCTGACCATGGCCATGGCCAAACCGACCGTACGCCCGCGGGCCTGCTGGTCCTGCGGAAGTTTACCGGAGAGTATGGTTATGAAGATGATGTTATCGATGCCCAACACGATCTCCAGTGCGGTCAGCGTGAGCAGCGCAATCCAGTTTTGCGGATCCGAGATCAATTCCGTCATGCTTGTCCCTCAGTACCTGTTTTCCCAGGCTGCAGGTATTCTATCGTCCAGCGTTACGCCGGATCTGACCCACGCCTGACGCTGAAAATCCCGCTCCCTGACCGCTCGATGATACCACAGCCCACGAGTGGGAAATCCGCTGCGCTATACAAGACGTCCAAAGGTGAATATACTACCCGCATGCCTGCCGCCCAGCCCAAATATCCATTCGTCACCCGAAGCTCATTGTCGATACTGGCAGGCATTCTCAGCGGCCGGCGCCGCAGTTTCCGGAGCGACGCGTGCGCGATGACGTTCCAGCTAAAGAATCCAATACAAATTCAGGGTTCGCTGCCGGATTTTGCCGCGAAATCCTGGTTGATCGTCTGCAACCATTACAGCCGCCCGGGCTTCGGCGCCTGGTGGATTCCGCTGGGGATCGCATCCATCGTTCACCACGAGATGCACTGGATCGTCACTGCCGCCTGGCGTTTCGATGATCCGCTGCGAAGCCGGACGATCACACCGCTCTCCCACTGGTTCCTGCAGCGAGTCTCGCGTGCGTATGGATTCACCTGCATGCCCCCAATGCCGCCGTATCCGGGGGACGTCGGGCAGCGGGCACGGTCCGTACGCGCCGTCCTGCGATACATCGAAACGAAACCGCATCCCGTTCTGGGCTTATCACCCGAAGGCGCCGATTCGTATTACGGAGACCTGCAGCCGCCTCCGCCGGGAACGGGTCGCTTCGCGGCCCTGTTGGCGAAGCGCAACTTTCACCTGCTGCCCATTGGCGTTTTCGAGCAGCAGCAGCGGCTTTGCCTTTCGATTGGCGAAGCGCAGCAGCTGCCAACGCCCACCGGCGAATCCAAAGTTCGTGACCGGCAGTTGGCCGATTTCGTGATGCGCACAATCGCCGCCTGTCTTCCCCCCCACTTGCGCGGACCCTATGCTTGAAAAGAGGCTTCGATGCGAAAGAACTCCTTGTTCGAATTGATCAAGCTGAACACGTACTGGTTTGGCTTGTCGTTCATGTGGACCAGTCTTCATACGCTCATCCTGCCGGCGCTGATACTGCAGTACGTGCCGGACGAGCGAAAAAACACCACACTCGGCCTGCTTACCTTTACCGGCTTGATCATCGCCGCCATCGTTCAACCACTTTCAGGTGCCGCCAGCGATCGTTGGGCTTCGCGTTTCGGGAAACGACGCCCGGCGATCGTCTTCGGTACATTATGCGACATGGTCTTCCTGGCACTGATGGCCTACGCCGGCGGGATTCCGCTGCTGGCTTTGTCATACGTAGGCCTGCAGTTCACCTCCAACATCGCCCACGGTCCGGCGCAGGGATTGATGCACGACAAGGTACCCTCCGAACAGATGGGCATGGCCAGCGGGATCAAAAACATGTTCGACATGAGCGGTGTGGTCGTCTCGTCCCTCGTGGTGGGATTCATCTTCACTGTGGAAACGCCGCTCGCGGCATTCATCGGGATTGCCCTTGCGTTGGTACTCGGAGCGACCTTCACGGTTTTCGGTGTTCATGAGGGCAGCACCGCTGCGGAGAAAAACGGCGAACCCATTCTGACGAGATTTCGCAATTCACTGCGCATCGACCGGAAGCAGCACGGTAATTACTGGCGCCTGCTTCTCGTGCGATTCCTGTTTCTTTCCGGCGTGTACGGCATCCAGGTCTTCGCGCAGTATTTCATCCGCGACGTCCTGCAGGTCGAAAATCCGATCGAATTCACGGGGTCGATGCTGGCTGTTATCGTCTTGGCGCTGATGCTCTTTTCCATCATCGCCGGCCGGATCGCAGATCGCATCGGCCGCAAGCCGATGCACACCCTGGCTGCCGTGACCGTTTGCGTGGGGAGCATTTTGCTAACCATTGCCAGACAACCAACCAGCGTATTGATCATCGGAAGCGTCGTCGGCGCCGGGATCGGCGTGTTCCTGAGTGCGAATTGGGCGTTGGCCAACGACCTGGCCCCGCTGGGAGAGGGCGGGAAATTCCTCGGTCTGACCAACCTGGCCACGGCCGGCGCCGGCGCCATGAGCCGCTTGCTGGGGCTTCCGATCGACGCGGTCAACAATTTGCGTCCCGGCGAGTATCTCGGTTACAACGTGCTGTTCCTGAGCGCTGCGGTGATGTCGATCGTCAGCCTGCTCATCCTGCGCAAGGTGCCGGAACAAATAAACCCGCGGCGCACACAAGTGGTCGATATTCGATCCGATCGATGATTAACTGCCGGCTTGCTGGATGAGCTCTCGAATCTCCAGCGGCGGACTCTTGGTCGCGTCCAGCACCAGCGTAAGCGCCTGCGGCGGGCAAACCGAAACACACACCCCGCAGCCCATACATGCGACCTCGTCCACAATCACCAGATCCCCATCCGCTTCGATAGCTTCGAACGGGCAGATTTCACTGCACTCGCCACACGCAATGCATTCGTCCGCATCGACACGGGCAACATAGCCGGAACTGGCCAACATTCCCGATCCTCGCCGGAAGGAGTCCATCGCCGCGCAGCAGCAGGAACAGCAGTTGCAGATCGCATAGAAGCGGCCGAACATCGCATCCTTGAAAAAAGCATGATGCACGTGTCCGCGTTCGTGCTCCTCTTCGAGGATTTTTTCCGCCTGCGCCTGGGTGATCCAACGTGCCCGGTCTGGATGATGATCGATCACGAAGCCGGCAAAGGGTTCGCCGATCACCATACACACGTCCAGCGGCCGGCAAGGATCGGGCTTGCTCGAACGGCAGGCGCAATCAAGTACGGCGATATGATCGGGGTTTTTGAGTACAATGTCGCGCGCCATCTTGTAAGGGATGATCTGTTCGAGATCCCCGAGATCGACATCCTCCTGCACCGTGACCAACTGGCGAGCGGCTTGCGGGGTAACGACCTTGCCGTGATACGCGTCCGCGAACGTGTGCGCCTCCACGTCCGGCTCAGGGCGCGGCTGAAACCATGCCACGATCGCCCCCACAAATTTCACCACCCCCGACAGCCAATGCTCGCCGCGGCCGGCGGCGATGTAGAGATAGGGCCAACGTCCGTAGACGTAGCCATGCAGAAAATCGAACCAGGAATAATCTGAAACCGTTTGCGCTTCTCGGTGAAAATCCTTAGAACCCTGCGACCGCCAAAACCACTTCCATTCACGCTTGCCTGGCATCTCTACCTCCTACAGGGACAGGGTGACGATCTTCCGGCGATTTCGCTCTCCCAAAGCATACATCAAACGGACCCCGAAAACCGATCCATTTCCGCACACCCGCCGCTTGCCGCACATCTACCCGGCATGCGGCGGCATCGAATAGAGATCGATGTTCGAGACAGGGGATACGAAGCACGGCCCCAAATCGCACTGCGCGATCGAGATGAGCCGCAGCCCTGCAAAGGAATGGAGAGTGTGTTATCGTTGTTTGCTGCATCACGCAAAGGAGAATCTGCTGCATGCCCATCCCCGCCGCCATTCTCGCCCGATCGGGAAAAATAGAGCCCGCACCCTACCAGGCCGAGGACATGTCCGCTCTGGCCAGGCTCGAACCGTCCGGGATCTACACCGTCGCCCGCACCTATCACGGCGATCAAGCCGTTTTGCTGGATGCACATTTCGACCGCATGGAGGACTCGGCGCGCCTGGAAGATATTCCCCTCGACCTCGACCGGCAAGGCATCCGCCGCTGCTTACGCAAACTCATCGAAGAGTCTGGTTTCGAGGAAGCCAGATTCCGTCTGACCATTCCCCGCGACCGGCCCGATCGAGTCATCATCGCCCTGGAGCCTTTGGACCTGGACGTGATTGCCCGCCAACGCGAGGGCGTGACGGCCAGCACGCTCTACGTGCCGCGCGAAAATCCTCGCGCCAAACGCACCGAATGGGTGACCGTTCGAAATCAGGCGCGCGGGCAGCTTCAGCCGGGTGCTGCTGTGGGCCTGCGGCTGTCGGCCGACGGGACGATCAGCGAGGGGTTCAGCAGCAATTTCTATGCGGTGAAAGACGGCGTATTACGCACGGCGCAGGACGACATCCTCTTCGGCATCTCCCGCCAGATCGTGCTCACGGTTGCCCCGGAAATCCTTCCGGTCGAGCTCCACCCCATCCACGAAGATGTAATCCCCGATCTGCAGGAAGCTTTTCGCAGCAGCAGCAGCCGCGGCATAACGCCGATCGTACGCATTAATGGAAATCCCATCGGCGACGGAAAGCCCGGTCCAAAGACGCTGGCGCTCATGCAGGCATTCGACGCCTGGGTGGAAGCGCACCTCGAACCCATCTGATCGAGATGTGGAGTTTCGGTCCATAACGCGGGCGAGGGATGTGGTTCTCTCGGCCGTAAGTTTTTATCCGCAGGTGTGCGGGAGAAATGAAAGACGGGGGAGATGTTGGGTTTCGGTCCCCTCAACCCAACCTACGGGCTTCGATCGTCAATCCGAGAGCGTGCAGCCGTTGCTGAAATCGAGATCCAGGTTATAGCCTCCACTATCGGGCGGATTACCAAAAATAAACCGTAGTGTCACTGGACCAGTAGGAATACTCGCGTTGGGAGAAGCCGATTCGGGTGAAAATTGCTCGTCAAACCAAATCACGTTTCCAGCAAGTCTAACGATGTTGAGCGGAACTCCACCAGTCCAAGTGAGACTCCACGAATTCAACGTGACGGCAGATCCTGTACCATTCTGGATAATCCAGCGAGCGTCCCTTTCTAAAGCAGAGATCGTTGGCCCAGTCAAACTCAATCCACCACACGGATCGGGCGTCGGCGTGCGCGTCAGCGTGATCGTGGGCGTGATCGTGGGCGTCGCCGTCGGTGGGGGCGTGAGCGTGATCGTCGGGGTGAGCGTGGGCGTGATGGTGCGCGTCTGGGTGATCGTCGGCGTACGCGTGATCGTCGGCGTGCGCGTGATGGTGGACGTCATGACGTTGGTGAGCGTCAGCGTTGGAGTGCGCGTGCGCGTAGACGTCGCGGTTGGCGGCACGGGCGTGTCGGTCGGAACCGGAGTCAGCGTGTTCTCCCCGGCGGCGGCCAGGGTTTCGTTGACGGAACCGAAGGCCGCGGTCTCCAGGGCCTGCATGGTGCCCGCCACCGCAGTCTCGATTTGCTCGCCGGAAAGATCTTCCAGGCCGGAGCGGATGGCGACGGCCGTCGAAAGGGCATCGATCGTCTCCTGGGCGTCGTAGGTGGGAATCGCAGCAACCGCCGCACCTGGATCTCCGTCGTCGAGCATGTTGTCCACGATGCGCGAAGCGGCGTACAGGCTTCCTACGAGCAGGGGAATCAAAAACAAGAGCATCGCCGACATGGGCATGCGCCTGCCCGATTTCCCGCCGTTGCCGCCATCGTCGGGCGGGACGATGAAATCCTCCGGCTTCGGCGGCGGCGATTTGGCGCCCGGTTTCAATCGTCCGGATTCCGGATCGTACACATCCTGCATCGTCTTCTGAAACGCCTCGTTCATCTTCGCAATGGAGGCGTAGCGTTCCTTTGGATCCTTGGCCATCGCCTTTACGATGACCTGCTCGACTTTCGCCGGCAGGTTGGCGTTCACCAGACGGGGTTGGGGCAAAGGCTCGTGTGCATGCATCAACGCGATGGCCAGGGGTGTGTCTGCTTCGTAGGGAAGCCGGCCCGTACAGACCTGATACAGAATCACGCCCAGCGCGTACTGGTCGGCGAGATGCGAGACCTTCTCACCGCGCGCCTGTTCGGGGGCCATGTACGTCGGTGTGCCGATCAAACCCGAACCGGTCAGGGTCATCGTCGCTTCCGAGACCTGGGCGGTGCCGAAGTCGGAAAGCCAGGCGTTGCCTTTCTCGTCGATCAGAATGTTGGAGGGTTTGACGTCACGATGGACGATCCCCGCATCGTGCGCGTACTGCAGTGCGCTGGCGATTTGATTGATGATGATGGCGCCCTCTTCGGGGCTGAGTGGATGGTCAAGCAGGCGTTCACGCAGCGTACCCACTTTCATGTACGGCATGACAATGTAGGCCAGATCGTCTTGCTCGCCAAAATCGAGAATCGGTACGATGTTCGGATGGCGCAGGCCCATGAGAACCCTGGCCTCACGCCGGAAGCGCGCCAGGAAACCTTCCTCTTCAGCCAGACCCGGAGAGATCACTTTGATGGCGACGACGCGCTCGTTGGTCACGTCGACGGCCTGAAACACGGAAGCCATCCCGCCGCGGCCAATTTTCTTGACGATCTCGTATTTTCCGAGGATCTTACCGATTAAGTACGCCATTCGTTCCTATCCTGCGGACCCATATCATACAGGCAAACGAAAATCCAGACCAACGCATAGACACAAGCCGCACCTGCTCTCGGGCCGGAAGTGAACGAGTCGTCCGGAATCATGGCCGACGAGATCGGTGCTGAATCTCAATATAGCCGTTTTCACCGGGAATCCACAAGGTTACGTTTGTCATCCTTTCGGAACCGCAGCAGATCAGCCTTCGCCAGGGCCGCCAAACAGAGGGAAAAATCCCTGTCTTCCGACGTAAAGAGAAACCAGGCTAAAACGTACAAGCCTCCCTTACGAGCCTTCCTTTTAATCCGCGGTATCCGGGAGTAGGACTGGATAGCTATTTCTCTGCGGCCCGGAGAATGCTATAAAAAGGGTGCGTCTTTTGTGGTATATTGGTGTAAGTTCTCTTGCGTTGGTACTAATAAAAATACTCTAGACTTCGCAGACGGGAGGCGAGAAATTGCCGTCCATCTGCGGGAATCGCTTTTGGAGTGTTGGGGACTTCTGGAGGACTGAAGCAAGCGTTGCCAAAGGGAGGCAATCGTTGCATCACTGACCCACAGGCGAGTGACGACGCGCGACTGCAAATCGCAACGATGAAAATCCTGAACTACGGAGAACGCTAAACTTGACCTCCCAAACATCAACTTCATCTAAGCTCGCGATCGGCCTTGCTCCGCTTCTCGTGGCAGCTGGTTTGCTGCTGGCTGACGCCGTGCTGGCAAACCCGGTCGTCACAGAGCGGGTGAGTATCGATTCGGACGGCACCGAGGTTTTCGGCCCCAGCTCGGACCCCAGCGTCAGCCAGGATGGCCGTTTTATCGCCTTCTCGTCTGATGCGACAGATCTGGTCCCGGGCGATACGAATGGGGTCAAAGACGTCTTCGTACATGACTGGGCCGAGGGGGTGACCGTGCGCGTCAGCGTGTCGTCCTCAGGTTCTGAAGCCAACGCGGGCAGCAATTCTCCCTACATCAGCGAGGACGGACGTTACGTTGCCTTCTACTCCAACGCCGACAACTTGGTCGCAGGCGACAGCAACGGCGCCCCCGATATCTTCGTCCACGATCTCCTGACCGGAACGACGGAACGAGTGAGTGTGAATGCCAGCGGTGTGGAAGCCAACGCCGCTTCCAGTTCACCCAGCTTGAGCGCTGACGGACGTTTCGTTGTTTTCGCTTCAGAAGCGGACAATCTCATCGCTGGCGATTCCAACAGTGTGGCCGACATCTTCCTCTACGATCGGGTGTCCGCTACGGTCGAACTGATTTCTGCGGCCCAGGTTCCATCCGAATGGGCCAACGCAGCGAGCGACACCCCGGTGATCAGCGCAGACGGCAACTTCGTCGCCTTCGCATCCAACGCCAGCAATCTGGTTCCGGATGACACCCTTGGCCGCCAGGACATCTTCGTTCGAGATCGAACCCTGGGCATCACGGAACGTGTAAGCATCTCAACGGATGGGGACGAAGCCAATTTCTCTTGCTATGGACCCGACATCAGCACCGACGGGCGCTTCGTTGCCTTTCGATCGACTGCGACGAACCTGGTAACGGGCGACACCAACTACTGGCCGGATATTTTCCTGCGCGATCGACAAAGCGGCATAACGGAACGTGTAAGCGTCGACAGCGACGGCGTGGAAAGCAACGGCGCGAGCTACGAAGCTTCACTCGGCGTAAACGGCCGTTTCATCGCCTTCCGCTCCAGCGCGTCGAATCTGGTTGCAGACGACACGAACGGATCCACCGACGTCTTCGTGCGAGACAGACTGGGGCTCACCGTACGCGTCAGCGTCGACAGCGAGGGAGTGGAAGCTGATGATTCCAGCTACCTGCCCTCGATAAGCTCCAACGGAATGGTGGTCGCCTTTTATTCCATGGCGACGAATCTGATACAAGACCCATTTGACACCAACGGTGTGTTCGACGCTTTCGCCCACGGCGAAAAACCGGAAGCGTCTCCGGAACCGACGGCCACGGCGACGCCCACGGCAACGGCCACCGCGACTTCGACATCCACCAATACGCCGACCGACACGCCAACGAACACACCGGTCCCCACCGACACACCGA
>JARRPX010000036.1:0-43908 GCA_037382465.1 Anaerolineales bacterium
CGAAAACCGCAGCGCCCAGCTTCGTGATTCCTCTATCGATTCATTCCAGCGTCGCGACGTCGAACCCGTACGTGCTGAGATGATCCAGGATGATCTGGCGGGCCTCTTCTTCGCTCGGTCAATCGCTCCGACATTTCCCAGAGTTCGGCAGCCACATCCGCTGCGTGAGAGCGTTCACTCGATTTCACTTCTTTCGGGTAGCCGCGCCACTCGCGCCAACCGCCGGGGCCATAATACCCCCCACCTTTCACGTCCGGTGCCGTTGCGGCATAGAGAATCGGCAGCGCACCCATCGCCGGTTTCTGGCCGAGCAAGGGGTTTAAAACTCGGAAATACCATGTGTGAGCCTGCAAATTCGTAGCCGTCCAGCCCGGGTGAGCGGCAACAGCAAGGGCATCGACGCCGTTGGTCGTGAAACGTCTCTGCAATTCGTAGATAAACAGCAGATTCGCCAGCTTGCTTTGGGTATAAGCCGCAATGCGGTTGTAGTCTCGCTCCGCATTCAGGTTATCAAAATCGATCCGGCCCACGTGATGTCCGTTGCTGCTGACAGCGACGACACGTGCGCCTGGCGTCTGAAGAATGCGATCCAACAACCGGCCGGTCAGCGCGAAGGGCCCCAGATGATTCGTGCCGAATTGGAGTTCAAAGCCGTCCGTGGTTCTCCCGAAGGGGGTCATCATGATGCCGGCGTTGTTGATGAGAATGTCCAGGCGGTCACAGCGTGCCCTATATTCACCGGCAAAATCTCGGATCGAAGCCAGATCTGAGAGATCGAGCAGCATCAGTTTCACTTTGGCAGACGGATTCGCACCGCGGATCTCATCGACAGCCCTTTGGCCTTTTTCTCCGTTGCGGCAAGCGAGGATCACGTTGGCTTCCTTCGAAGCCAAGGATTTAGCCACTTCAAAACCGATCCCACTGTTCGCCCCCGTCACGATAGCGGCCATACCCGGTAAATCTGGGATATCTACTGACCTCCATTTCGATGACACGGAAACCTCTCGATGCACGATCCGTAATGATCCGAGATCGTGCTTCCCACGATCGATAATCGTTTGGGACTCGATTGCGGTACAACTAGCCGCAGCTCCCTAAAACATCCGTTTACCTGTGAAAGATACTACCATGGGATGCAGCAGGTTCGGCAGCGTTTATACAGGCGCGAGCGTTCCCGCCCAGATCAACCAGGCCAATACGGATTTCGCCGTCAGACTCAAGATGATGTAAACCCGCTCGCCGAAAAGGTAATCCATCCAGCGCCCCACCTTACGATACTGAAGCACCATGTTAATGGCAAAGATGTTGAAAAAGACGAACAGCGTGGGAATGATGGCATACACGAAAGCCGGCGGCTTGGCATCACCCGAGTTGACTGCGCCCACGAAATAGATGAAGATCACGATCCAGGGGAAGATGCCGGCGATGCAGCCGTAGATGAAAGCCGTCCAATCCGTCCGCTGTGTCGTCTGATTGTGTAGCTCCATCATGATGCCGAAGAGATTCATCATGGCGTTGATCCCAAAGATCAGAATTAACGCGCCCAGGTCCCACAGCCCGGTGAGCATGCCGATCAGGACGATCATGAGGGACGAACTGAGGGCATATTCGTAGAAGCGCACCGGATTCATACCTTTCTTCAAATTTTCAACGTAACGGCCATAGCCGATCGTCGAAAGGTAGAAGTGGGCGACCGCCGAGATGAGCAGAAAAACAGCCACGGCGGGTCCGAAGCGCAGTCCGTAAAGCAGCTTCGGGTCCGGGGTTAGAGATCGCGTCTGGGTATCGAAGCGCAGGAAATTTGTATAGATCGGATACGTGGTGTCATTGCTGACCAGGATCATGAAAATACCCTGGATCAAGTGGAGAAATCCCATTATGAGGTTGAAACGCCTCAATCCTGAGAATTTACCTTCCGAGTCGACAGAAGGTCGAGCAGCGTCTACAGACATCAGTTATCCCTCCCTGGTTTGAAATCGGATATCTTACAGACTGGCGCAGCGATGGCGCTACAGCTCCTACAGAATGAGCAACTTAATAAAAATTGTAACAAATTCCTTGTATATTTGGATCATATTTATAGGGATTTCTGCCAGAATCCGTTCCCCATTCGTCCGCAATTAACCTTCCAAAACCCGATAATCCTGCGCGGCGTAGAATTGACCGCTCGGACCGTGATCCTCCAGCAACGCCGGCACCAAAGCCCCCGGCAGTACACTCGACACCTCGTTCTCCGCATCCGGCCCGCCCATGTCCGTTTTCAACCAACCCGGATCGACAAAGTTCACCAGGACGTTCGTGCCGCGCAGCTCTGCGGCCAGATCCTGGCTGTATTTGTCTACCGCGGCTTTGGAGACGCTGTAAGGCGCCAGCTGGGGAATGTCGCGAATGCCCGACGTCAGATTGATGATGCGCCCGAAACCGCGGCGTTTCATCTCCGGGGCAAAGGCGTTGCACAAACGTACCATTGCAAACAGATTGATCTCGAAAATCCGGCGCCACTCCTCCAGGTCGATCTCCCAGATGGAGTCCCAATCGTTCTGGATGGCAGCGTTGTTATACAAGATGTCGACCGCGCCTGGGCCAGCCTGCACTTGACGGACGAGTTCTTCGATCTGCTGTGGTATCGCCAAATCTGCTGCGACCGAAAAAGTCTGGACGTCAAACGCAGCCAATCGTTCGAGGGTTTCCGCGGTATTGCCGTCTTCTCGGCCGTGTACGATGATGTTGCACTTCCGCTGCGCCAATCCCAAGGCGATTTGCTGCCCGATACCCCGGCTGGAACCTGTAACAAGCGCCCATTTATTCTCCAGTAATCTCATTTTCATCCTCTTACAAAGTAGCTGGATTTCAGTTCTGCTCCTCAATTGTTAACTCAGTTTGAAACAGCCGGAAAATCAATGGCCGTCTATCAGACGAAGCACATACACACCAATTTCGCAAATACGAAAAGAGACGGCATAGATCAGGGCGTCTGGTCGATCGGTCGAAGAGTGCCTACAATCTCGCTCAAGAGATCGAGATCACCACTTCCACTAAGAACCAGATAGCGATCTCCGATCGTGGTAAACAGGAACAGGGTTGTCTCTACCGGCGTCTGAATCTCATAACGAAACGCCCGCCAATTCCCCGCCAAATTCGATTCCTGCTCATCGATGATCTCGTAGCCCGACGCTGCCCAACCCTCTTTGCGAGTGGTGATGAAAGCGTCTAAATCGTTCTTCGGATCCCACAAGAGCACGGTAATACTCAAGATCGTCCCACCCTCAGGGACAAATTCCGGCAGTTCACCCGGATTGCGCGGCCACGAGGTGATCTGCGCGAAGTAACCACGGTCCCCACCTGCCTGAGGTGCATCGGCGGTCCATGCAGCGGGGTAATCCAGCATAAAACCGGCAGAATCATCCCTGTAGGTAACAGCGTCGAATGACACGTTTGGGGATTCAACATCCTCGGTAGGTAAAATCGCCTCCGTTGGCTCGAAGGTCGAAAAAATTTGGGGCGTCGGCAATGCTTTCGTCGGCGCAGCATTACTGCAGGCGGATAAGACGATCGCCCAGACGCAAGAGATAATTTTTAGAGATCGAACAGTCATGTTTGTTTTACCTTCCCAAAACAAAATAAACCGCGGATATCATCCGATTATATCCGCTCCTGGATGATCATCCGTAGCGGCCAGGATGTGTATCGATCCGCTAGAAACGGAGGCTTTCGAGGCGTTCGGTTCGAGCAAATCAGCTATCGAACCAACTTGAAATAAGAAGAGTTGACATCATGCAGTCTCGTGATATGCAGGGAGCGCAGGAAGACCGGGCTGAATACAGTGTGGTCGTCAGTTGATTCCTCGCGGAGGGCAACGAGGGAAAGTTGGTCACATCCTGACCAACGAAGCGCATCATCGTCGGCTTGATCGGATATGGTAAATCACTTGCTGAATACGTGTCGACAAAGGCGTTACGAAGGATGCTGCGAACGAGGCAACGAGTGCAATCCAAAATTTTGCCTGCATCTGCTACACGTCCGGGAAACCTTGAGCCCTGGTAATGTCGAACTCAAGTTGAACAGGAACTAATCGAGGGACGTTCGTTAGGAATTTTCTTTGGCCCGCTTTTCCATGAACACAGTTTCGACGCTACCACAGCAATCACCGCCCGAATCAAAAGTGGAGTAACCCAATTTGGTATACAAATGGATGTTGTTATCGCTACATGCGCCTACGAAAAGCTCGAACCGTTTGGGGGTAAAGCGCTTTTCGATTTCCAACATCAACGCCGCGCCGATGCCGCGATTTTGGTACTCAGGCCGCACCGCCAGCCGGCCAATGTGGCAGATGCCATCCTTTTCGTATGCTCGAACCGTTCCGACGACCTCGCCATCGATGGTCGCCTTCAAAATCACATGCGTGTTGAACTGCGTTCGAAGATCGTCGATGGTTTGCCGCAGCGGTGGGATATCGTAGTCGTGATAGCGCTCCGCTTCCATTCGGAACGCCAGCTTTTGTACGGCCAAGATATCTTCCGCATCAGCGCGTAATGCCTGTGTTATTTCCATCGAGTCATGCTTCCCGGCTTCGAGACCAAATCAATGTGGTACGTACTTGCAGGTAGAGTCAGCCACTCATCCAAGATCCGCACGATTATACCAGCGTGACATCCTGGACGACAGATTCGTCCGGCCAGAGACTCAAGCCTTCGAGACAGAAGCATCGGAGCGCGGGATTTGGCGATTCTTGTGCTGGATTCTGAAGATTCGCCTACTATTCTTGACGACTCTCTATTCTCAATCCTTCTGGGTCATTATTTAATGGATGCAAATATCGTTTCCAGGAGATTAAACATCATGATGAAATCACTCACCCCGCTAGTGGTCCTGATTTTCCTCGCCTCGGGGATCCTATCCGGATGCAACATGTTCGCGAAAACAGAAACACCGCCTGGTAAAGCCGCACCTATCCCCACACAGACTCCTACCGAAGTTCCTGCCGCCTGGGAAATCGTGCACAAATTCAAGGTAGAGTCAAACATATACTTCGTTGGTTTTAACGACGAAGAGTATGGGATCACAGTAGGCTACGGTGGAGCCGTTGCCACCACCCAGGATGGCGGCAGTACCTGGGAAAAAGCAAATAACAATTCCTGGTGCCGTTTTGGGTTGGACATCGTCGACGAAAGCATCGCCTGGCACATCGGCAACCGCGGTCAAGTCGGTGTATCCACGGATGGCGGACGGAATTGGCAACGCGCCTCCGATCTGTCGGATCAAGGGATCAGTAAATCGATCCGCTTCCTCGATGAGCAGACTGGCTGGGCGGCTTCCGAGAAACAACTATGGGCGACCTCCGATGGCGGCCAGACTTGGGAAGATGTTCCCCTTCCGGAAGCAGGAATAACGATCCTCGCCATCGAAATGCTGAGTAAAGTCAACGGATTTATCCTCGTGCATCCCGGAATTTTGTATGCCACACATGACGGCGGCGCAACGTGGATCTCCCTCGACCTGGGATTGGGTGAGGATCAAATCAGCCTGCTCGCATTGCCCTCGATGCGCTTTTTCGACGCCCAAAACGGGCTCATCGTCACGAAAGTGGGCGGTAAAGGCGTGGTGGCATTGCACACATCGAATGGGGGCGCAGCCTGGGAGCAGGAAGACCTGCCGGTCGAACTCGAGACTTCGAATCCGACCTTTTATCTCTCAGCAGATGGCGCAACACTGACGATCAACGACAATTTGGTTGTGGTGTTGCGCAGGAATAGATGAACCAGCCTCCTCTTTCCTCCTGCGTGCGAACATCTTAAAATAGCTCCTGAAGAATCAGGAGCTATTTGTATTATGGAACTGGCCACCACAGGAAACGAGTTCTATCCCGGTTATCAGCTCCCACTTTATCATCATCCACTCGAGTTGTTCGAAGCGGCGTACAACACCGGTACCCGTTTTAGAGTGGTCCTGATGGAAAACGGAACCGGTGTCCTCAATCTATCTGGACAACAAGTTGCCTTCCTTGCACCCACACTTTTTTGCTTGAACGAAAACGAGCGGCCGGAGATCGAGCAGCACCTGAATTTAAAGGCACGTTCCGTCTATTTCCATCCCTCGGTGATCAATGGTGCATTCACATTTGAGATTGTACGCGGACAGGGTCAGAAGCTTACCACCGCAACGGATTTTCAAGATCTTTACTATCTTCGCCCGTTTATAGAGCGTACGGCGGAATACCATGGGGTGCTGCGTATTGGTCCTGCGTCTGCACAGCGTCTTGCTTCCCTGTTCAAAGCCCTGGCGGAGGAACTTGCGCTTCAACGGGATGACAACTGGCCCTGCCGAAGCCGGTCCTATTTTCTGGAGGTGCTCTATCTCGCCGCGCGGATCTTTTCCGGCGTCCAAGAAAACGAAACCGACACGCTAGCGACGAACGACGCCGACATCACCGAAGTCATTCTCCACCTCCATTCCAACTATCAACGCAAGATCACGATCAACGAGATGACAGAAATGTTCAACACCAACCGCACGACGTTGAACGAAAAATTCCGCGACGCCACGGGCATGTCCCTCATCGCCTACCTGATCCAGCTGCGCATCCAGCTGGCCGCCATTCTGCTTCGAGATACCGAGCTGCCCATCAGCGAAATCCTCTACCGGGTGGGATATTCCGACCGCACTCACTTCAGCCGGACCTTTCAGAAGCACATGGGCCACTCACCGAGTGAATACCGCGAGAAATTCAGTTGGATGTTGCATTGATGTGGATTTCCGCCAGCGGCGGAATACGAAGCGATCAGCTGCTTTTCCCCGGCCAAAAATGGATCATGCCCTTTCCAAGCGTCTCATTCGGTCTGCCGATGAAACCGAATCGTTCGTAAAACGGCTCTTTTCCTTTCGCCGCAAACAATCCCACGATAGCATTTTCCGTCGCCGTACGTGCAATGTAATCCATCAGGCGCTCCATGATCGACTTACCGATGCCCTGCCCGCGGTAATCCTCGCGGACGATCACATCCTGGATGTAAAATGTGATTGCCCCATCACCAATCACGCGTCCCATACCAATCAGCTCGTCCCCATCCCGAACAGTAACGTGGAACAAGGAATGCTTGAAGCCATGCACGACGGCGCCTGCATCGGCGTAGGCGCCCCAGCCGACATGGTCACGCAAGTGATTGTATTCTGCTACGGTTGGAGCTTGCTGTCGATAGTTGATCATCTTGACGATATCCTACACGCTCAAAATTGATGTATCTGGTCATCTTCTGCAGCAGATAACCCTTCCGACGGGTCGATTGTCCGGGTAAACCAACAACGTCGCTCGCTGTACATTCCTTGATTTGAAACGCCTCAGGCAGGCGGGCGGGTTCATTCATCCTTGGCAATGATGTCCTCAACCGTATAGCGCTTGAGCATATCTTTTTATTTGCGCTTGTACACGGCCATCATATACAAAATTCCCGGCTCGCTTCCCTCCCAATTGCACCTGCGGCAGTAAAACTGATCGAGATCTTTATCGTAGAGCAGATCGAAATCGATGTCGCGGAAGAGGCAATTCGGGCAGCGATAATTGATTACACCTTGTCGACCTTGAGACATGTTTCAAACCCCTGATTCAAACTTACGGCTCGCGAAACGCCGATCTTGATGTTCGGGGCGAAGGAGTAGCCCTCCTCGAAGTATCCGTGATAACCACTTTTTGCCGGGATGAGGCTGATACTGGTCTGGACCTGCGGGATGACGGCATCGACGCTTTTCACGTCTTCCATGCGCCGATTCCGGCAGCGAAATTCGTATCTCAATTCCGCCCGTTTGCCGTCGTTTCCCGTCACGGAAAGCAGACTTCCGCTCAAATCCTCCGGATACTCAGTCGTTCCCCAGCAGGAAGTGACGTATTCATCGATTTCCACTTCCGCCTCAGGGTCGGTCGACTCGACAATGGTGCGTTTGATGAGTATTTCTCCGCTGTTTTCGATGAAGGTGTAGCTGTCGACCAGTTTGATCGTCAGGTCATGGAATTCGACCTCGACCGGCTGGATGTCCAGAATGCGACGGCCCTGCTCCTCGCGGTAACCACCGGTCGTGCGGCAGGCGCTGAAATCGACTTCTTCTGTACCGTAGCGCACTTTGCAGCTGTTAATCGCACCTTCGCCTGCGTAGTGAGTGAATGCGCCGGCGCGATACCGAGACTGGATGATGAAGGGGTAGGAAGCATCTTGATTGGCTTCCGTTCCCACGCCGACCGGCCGTTGAAGTTTGGAGGCGTACGGTCGTAGATCCGTGATCGCTCCGCCCTGCTTCAAATCAACCTGCACGCGAAATTTCGAATCGACGTACCAGAGGGCTTGATTCCTCGTACCCCAGAGAACGTCTTTCCAGAGACCACAATACGGCCCACTGCGGGGTTGATTTTCATGGAACCAGTCGGCGAACTCCGTCATGGTCATGTCCTCGACTTCGTTCTCCCGCTTCAATTTTCCGTAATAGGCGAGAAAATCCTCGTAACTCTTCTTCAGGATTCGATAGCTCGCCTCCCAACGTCCCGTTTTGCCCATCCACCCCGGTCCGACGTAGACGAGATTGTAGCCAAATCCTTTGTTATAGTGCTTCATCACCCGGTATTGGTCGATCAGGTTGTACATATCAGGCAATCGATCGTCTTCGTAAATCAGCCCGCGAATGATGTTCTGCGGGTGGGTGCCGAACATATCACCGGCGTTGTCCATGACGGCGAGTAAATCCCGGGATAGGTGAGGCAGCGCAACGATTCCAATATCGTCCTCTTCGCTGTCCGCAATGGCGTGCGTGTTCCGCTTCGATGGGATCCAAGCCGTCCAGGGGGATACGTCCATCAGCGTGTACCAGGAGGAGTTGGTGTGCCGAAAGATTTTCGGACCCTCCTCGAAGCAAGTGGCGATGGCCACTTTCACCATCGGATAATTTCTCTTTGATGAAGCGGATCAATTCCGCATCCATGAAGTACGAGCCCGTGGAGGTCGGGTAAAATCCAAAGACATCTTTAAATCGCTCGAAAGAATCGACCACGATCTCCTGCTTCAGGTCCATGGGAAACAGCCAGATGGCCAATTCCTTGGAATGGAATTTCTCACGAAACTCCTTGCAGTTCAAACCCAAAAACGTGTGGCCGATTTCATCCCCGTACTCCTCATGATGATTTTTTACGAGTTCGATGCACTCCTCATTGAAGAGGCTGGAGTACGTCATTTGAATTGTTGTTTTCAGATCGTTGCGATGGGCGATCTCTTGCTGCAGACGAAAGATGTCGATCGATTCGCTCACAACTTCGTCTTTGCTGGCTTCCTTCGTTTTACCTTTCTATGCACTCGTATCGATATATTCCGGTACAAGTTTTGGTCGATGAATGATGTTCAGGATGAACGTGTCCATGAAAAAAACCTCCCGGTTTGAGGCGCAGAACTGCCTTTCAAGATACGATGGAAGAAGCCGCAACAGGCCATTATAAACGATACCCCTTATACTCCCGGGAATCGGAAATGTTCCGCATTCGAAATTACTGATTTTCTGGGTGAAGCATACGTCTCCATCCTCCGCTTCGACTTGTCTATTCGGCAGATCGACGACGGTTTTCATGTACATGCTTATTGTCTTATGTACAGCGTTGATATAATTGAACCGGGCAGACTCGATCGATTTGAAATGGATCTTCCATACGCGTGGACTTTCTGCCACACCGTAGTCATAGATAAGGAGAAATACCTTGAGCCAGAGCCCTGGATTTGTCCCCATCCGCTTTCATCTTACGGGCAAAATGCTGCTCGTTATGGGGATCACCGGCATCTTAGCTTCCGTCATTGATCTCGTCACAGGATGGTTTGGCTTGCCGATAACCATTCCCATATTGTGCATGATCTTTTCTCTCGTGGGCTTGTACCTCATTTATGTCGTCCCTAGAGAGCCCGAGCAGAACGCCTAGCAGTTCCTCGAGTCAGGAGCGAACCGTTCTCGTGGTTTTTCTAATATGAGATCTATCTTGCCTCTGCCAACGGACCAACCAACGGTTGGCCGGTAAAGTCTACCAAACTATCCCAGAGGAACAGCATCGAATTCAAACGTTGATTGAGCTCCAACAAGAACGTCTGAACAATGCCACCATCATCGAAACCGGGCTCAATGACACAGCCGGCAACAAAACGAACCGGGCGCACCCGGTCCAAAGTATATACCAATCGATCCTGATCCTCGCACACGCTTTGAATATACCCGCTCAATCCCGCAAGGTGCTCCTGAATTTCCCCGGGCGGCATGAAATTCATGCGCACGTGCGCTGCGCCAATGTCGAAGATGACCCCGGTCGCGTTTCCCTCCCGAGTTAACCCTTCATAATTTTGGATGATTTCGATCTCATCGAAGACCTTCGAGCCGAGCAATGAAGGATCGGCGATGTAAAACGTAGCAAAATCAGGCATTCAATTCCTCCAAATCAACTTCCTGAATTTCGTTTTCCGGTATACATCTCCTGCGCATCCCTCGGCAAGCTGCGTACGTGCTGCAGATGAGCCGTGACATTTTCATCATCTTGCTGAGGATATGTATAACCGAAGTGCCCGGCAACCGGACGAGCCGCCGTGCGAAAGAGGCGGCATGCGGCATCGAGTGCATGCCACGTGTTTTCGATGCCGGCATTCGAATAGGTTGTCAGCAGCAAATCCCACAGCGTGGGATCGAGATGCTGCTTCAAGTTTCGCCCGAACTTTCCCGGGTTGAATGAATAATGAGCCTCGATTCCGGCATGCCAGATCAGCATTTTCATCAACTCCGGTCGAAGGTATTGCTCGAACGATCCTTTGGCATAGATTATATCTTCGCGCCACAACCCTTTGGCGACGTATGGACAAATCCACCAAAATTCGTTGCAGCAATCGGCAAAGGATTTTGGCGTAGGCGGCTCGGCCAGATAATCGCCATCATTCGAGGGCGGAAAGGGTTCCACGATTCCATCTTTATCGAGCAGAAGCACACTCAAGCTGTCCCGCGGAAGTTGATCGATTCGCTCCAGGGGATAGAGCGTGAGATCGATTCGATTCCCATCCGCGAACTGCATGAGATACGCATAACGGCCAGAGCTGCCCGGATGATCGCCCATTTCGTCGGGCAATTGCAGGATCATGAGTTTGCCAAAGCGCTCGATCCAGTTCGGACTCTGTTTGAACGATTCCATCTCCTTGACAACATAGACGATATCGAAATCCTGGAAGAAATCCCGAGGCACCTCGGGATTTGCGCGCGAACCATTCATGATCACCGCCCGTATGCGCTCGTCACCTCGAGCGATGGTGAGAATCAAATCCAGCATTTCTTTGTCGCGGCGCATGGCTTCACGCACTCCCGCAACTTGCAACTTAACGGAAAATGGACAGGTTCGCTCCGATGTTCAATCCCCCATCGGCATCATCGATGGATCGGCGGTTCGAGCCCGCAGGGAAGTTGACGAACACCAGGTATTTGGATTCAGGCCGCACTCAACCGGACAGTTCGTCGCTAAAGCATCTCCGAAAATGAGGGAGGTTTTTCAGGCCAGCTTCCTTCCTTCCTCATAAATTGCCTTTCCTCATCGATGATGTCCGCGAGTTTTCGATCGACGAAATCTCCGCCAGCTTGTGCGCCACCTATTTTTTTCTTCAACTCCATGAGACAAGCCACATAGAGTTTAGAAACGGGCACTTTTTCCAGCCGCGCTTCGAAATCTTCTAGATCTGCAGCCCGGTTGGCCCGCTGCTCAGCAAGGATGATTTCCACTTCGTCGATGAACTTCATGATTGCCGGATTGGCGTGGTTGATCTCTATAATCGGGGCATCCGATTGAAGCACGCACGTCGTGCAGTTTTCATCCGAATCGATCGTCAGCTTCCCCCCGAATGTATAGGCTTCCACTTTCTTGCCCTTGCGGTCCGCAAGGGTCACCAAACCAGGCGCAACCTGGTACGTGTCACGATACACCCAGGGATGGTAGATTTCGAGTTGATCGATTTTATGGGGACGAACGCTGTCTTTCAAGGTGAAGATCGGGATTTGAGTAATTTTCGGATCGAAGTGCCTTTCCGAAGGCGCACAGAGAATGTTGATCTCCAACCGGCGATAGCCGATTGACTGTGGATTCCGTCCGGCTACAAAACGATAGCCCAATTCTGCTTCATCATTTTCATTTGGCACCGACATCGTTCCTCCTCACCACCTATCCGTAATTATTCCTCTTGAACTATAAGCACTACTCTCGACAATCGGCCCTCGAACGGCAAAACCAACCGCCAGATTGCTCCCCCGGATGACCAGCAGATCATCACCATTCTGGACACCGTAATGTTGAAGTGTTTCTGGTGGGACTTGAATGATCCCATCACGCAGCTCAATCCAGCAAAATCGCCTTCCCTGGTATTCGACGGTCGCCCCTTGCGGTAGCTGGAATTTGGCGAGTTCCGGAAAGGTTTTTATCGCAGCAGCTACTGGGCTATGCGAGATTGAATCCGAAGAACCCACACTGAAGCCCCCTGACTTCTTGCTGCCCGGCAGCATGAATAATTTCATCGGGTCGGTAAATCCATACTCATCTGTCGCTTCAGGAGGAAGCAGAATGCGGCCCTTTTCCCAAACCCGGCACCAGCCATAGGCATGTTTGCCACCCTTAACGAGTTGCGGCATGTCGTAACTCCTTGAGACGTTCTCAATCCGCCATTCCCAGCCGGAAGGAATAAAATAAAGAGAGACCGATGGTTCCGGCGCTAGATTTATAACTTCACCTGGAATGGATATCGGTCAAATAGCAGACCGCACGGTTCCGCTCCGAATCGGCAACTACCCGAACGTAGCTGCCATCCGCAGCTTCGGGGACATCGATCAACCGCACGATTTTCTCGTGCTTGCTAGCTTTTGGTATCAATTTCAAGAGTGCGTTCGGGGCAGTCGTGAAGAACTCGGTTTGAAATTGCGTCGCTTCGTCATCCGGATACACGGGCATATAAATAATTTGAGCCTCGACGAGGTCTTGAAAGAAATGCGTACCGTAAGATACTTCCGGCACGTGCCCCGCTTCCTCCAACGCCATTTCTACCAACACCGAAGCATTATCGATGTCCGCATACCCGATGTTGACGCCCAGATCGATGTTGCCGCTGCCCCAACGCCCCGGGCCCATCATGATAATCTTACCTTGCTCGACCTCCGGCAGACGGTTGATCTGCCCGACCAACCGCCCCAGGTTGCGTTTTTCTTCGATCGAAGCCAGATGGTTGTATTCTTGGGGATCGATGTACAGAATATATCGAATGGGTGGCAAGCTGCCGCCCCCGATCATGCGTTGCGATCGGAAGAGAACTCGCTCTGGTTCCAGGTACTTCGGAATCGAAACATCGATGGTCGAACCCGGCAGCAACAAGGGCCGGCATTGGAGCAAATTGATGCTTACCCGCTCATCCTCATCGACGCCTGCCGTGAATTCAAGGTCTACAGGTTGGCCATAGGCATCTTCCAACTTCCTCAGGATTTTGCCCATCATCGTTACGAAATCCGTCTTATGGAGCAAATTGTTAAATGTCAATACGAGCTGTTCCGGCTCGCCCTTCACGCTCGTTGAAATCGGATCGAAGGGATAACCGTCCTGCATCACCGAGACGAACAGCTCCAGATTGGGATAGCGCCCGTTCGAGAGCACGTCGGGCAACGTGCGGCTGGTAAAACGCTTCTGCTCCAAATCCAGCAGATCGATCTCGTGCTGCGAATATTTCGCCACCCTGACGCCGACTTCCGGGCGTAAATGCGGGTCACTGATGGCGATCATGCGTGGATAGTCTGCGCCCACACGCTCCACGGCTCGCGTTCCCAAACCAAAGACGAGACGGATCAGTCCCTGCTTGGGATCGATGCGGTCGTTCCAGACATACAAATTACGGGAAAATGCCACCCCGGCAAGAGCCGGAAAATAAAAATGCCGATAGGGAATTCCGGAAACGCGCTGCACGAGTATCGCCATCTGTTCGTCATTTTCACCCAAGCCACGCCGGCGGCGGTAGGAAAGCGCATCCGGATTGAGCGCACTTGCATAGACCGTTTTGATCGCCTGCATGAAATCTTCGAGACGGGATTTTGGATCGCCTTGATTGGCACAGAAGATGCTGCGGTATTTACCCGCAAACGCGTTTCCAAAGCTGTCTTCCAGCAAGCTGCTCGAACGCACGATAACCGGCGCCTGTCCATAGTAGTCGAGTATGAGACGGAACTGCTCCCGGATCGTCCCCGAAAAAGTTCCCGCCAGGAAGCGCTGCTCTACTTCCTTGAATTCTTCGGTCGAGAGCGACGAATTGCGCGTCAATTGCAGCCTTAATCGAAAGAGATCGTTGTTTACCAGGAAAGAAAAGAAGACATCGGAACCGATATAGAACGAGTCATGATCCTCCAGACGTTCGATTAACTCCATATCTCCGGGCTCATCACCCGAGGCCAAGATGCGCCGAGCCAGCAGCATCCCGGCTGCCTTACCTCCGATCCGACCGGCGCCAATGAGACGATCGCGCACAGCAAACAGGTCGTCCAATGAAAAATACCGCTCGGCAAGTCTTGAGAATATCGGATGCCGTCCGATCAGCATGCGGATAAATTCTCTCTTCAGCGCCAGTTGTTCTTCATCAGTTTCGTCAAGCCCGGAGGGCGAAGCGCGATAACGCGCCAATTTCTGATAGACGCTTTCCCACGGATCCAACGGCTGTGTCGAGCTGCGTAATGGGGATTGACGCGCCGATCCCAGCACTTCTGCGGCCTCCCCGCTGTTTGCCAACGGTATCCAGTGCTCGCCCTCTGCGACGTGTGGCAAGAACATCTGTGGGGAGTAGCGATTCCACACTTTGATGGGATGCACGTACATCTGACCCTTGACGTGGTAAACATTGAGCAAGACTTGAGTCGTGTCGCGAATGCGGGCCACCGTACCGTGCGCATGGTGCCCGGAAGTGAGTGCAAAATACGTCACGGTGTGCAATTCGAACAGGTATGGACAGGTTACCTGGAAGAAATTGGCCAGGGATTCGTCCGTCACCCATTTATCGACCAACGACGAGAGATTGTCGAAGATGTAAAACATCTTCGGTCCTCGCGATTCGATAAATTGATGCACTTCACGAGTGAAAGTATCAAACCCTGCTGCAGGGTTGAATTTGACAATTTCCACGTTGGCCGAAGGAAGCAACACCGGAGCGTGAGAAGCGAAACGTAAATAAACGACCGGCCATCCTTCCTCGGCAGCAGCCTGCACGAAGGGTAAGACAAAGTGGCGATAGTCTTCCAGATCGTCGACCTGCCAGACGACGTTATCGCCAAGTCGGAATCCTTGGAGGACGTTGTCGAGAGCCTCGATTCCGCTGCGGATTTCTTGTTTATCCATCCCAATTCCCGTCGACGTGATTCCGGTCGTCACCTTCATTATAAAAGAATCTTGGCCGATCTCTATCCCAATGGCACCGATTCTAGCATCATCAAAACGATGCAGAACTCCGCCGATCCACAACAACGATCGGTTTTCAGCTGCACTGCGTCGGAAATCTTATCGCGATCCAGGCTCTCGACGATGAGAGAGAAGGCCGGCCAGAGAGGATCCTCAGAAGAATAGTAAATATCGCGGGACGTTCGCCACGTATGCCTGGTAGCTGTCCCCGTAATGCTTTAAGCAGAGCTTCTCCTCCCCTACGATTTGCAGGTGATAGATTACGGCCACGGAGATAATGATCCCCATATACAGCAACACACCGGTCATCAACGCCGGCCCAAACAGGACCATCGCCAATCCCACCCACTGCGGATTTCGAGACCAACGATAGAATCCCGAGACAACCGATCGGCCGGCCGACGCGGTCCGGAAGGTATTCAGCGAACTCATGACCATGACGTAGCCCGCAGCATAGACCAACAGACCGATCACAAATCCGGGCGTGCCGAAGCGCAGCGGTGTAAAGACCATCATTACCATGCAGCTTATCAACCCAATCTGCCCCAGCATACGCAGGAGCTTGACGCCGATCGACATGCTGTATTTCGGGTCTTCGAAAAGCCGATCCCTGGCATCCTTTGAGAAAACACGTACCAAAAATAAAAAAACCCACGAAATAGGGAAGGAGGGCAAGCCAACCGTGTAATAACCCTGGCTGGAATTCAGGGAGAAACGTCATCGATCTTCCTTTCAGGCTGGGCTTTTCGAATCTTCACCTTGCCCATTCGCATGTTCGTGAACGGATTTGGATATGTGGATTCACAGCTTCGATGTACTGCATGCCGAAAAATATCGAGAGACGAAAACCGAATCGACTACGCGTTTCCTAGTACATGTTCCCGAAATGCGCCTGGTACGCTTGATAACTCTCGATTGCCAGAATCCCAAACAGAAAAGTGATGTACATACTGTGGAACAGGGTCAATCCGAGCAAGGCGATGATCAATCCGGCGACCGCCGAAACCAGGAGAGACGTACGCAAGCCACGCCGAGGATCCATGCGGACGAGCGCTTCTCGGGCAATGTCGCCGCCATCGAGGGGGTAGACCGGCATGAGATTAATCAACCCCCAGAAGACATTGATCCAAAGGAACGTCATCACTACCAAATTCGCAACGTAACTGCTCACTGGCAGTTGCGCCATCGGCAGGGGAATCACGCCAAATAACTTGGAGATGAATACACTCCCGCCAGAGGCTACCACAGCCAGTATGACAAGTCCCGCCAGAAGGAAACCGGCAAAGGGGCCGGCAAACGAAACGATCATGGATTGCGTGGAGCCTAACGATACACTCGCCCTTCTGCTGCCCCACTTCACGGATTCGGGTATGGTCAGTCCTCCCGCGAGATGAAGTACGATGCGTGAATCTATACCGTACATTCTCATCGCAAAGGCGTGTCCCAGTTCATGACCGAGGATCGAGATGAAGAGAACGACGATCCAAACCAGTAAATTTACCAGACTGCCCGCGGAAGCCCCAAACAGGAGCGCCATCAACCAGAAAAGCGGGTGGACGCGAACGGGAACCCCCGCAAATCGAAAACGGAGGTCGTATCGAGTCAGTGGTGGTGGCTGAAAAAGGTTCATCTCTACTTCAGGGCTTTGTTTTCAAGCCGTTACAACCCGGCCCGGATTCCATCCAACGCAATTTTCGCATCAGGTGCCACTGCGAAGAATTCGGTCAACTTCGTGCAGGGGTATTCATCACAGTGTCCGCAGTTCGGCAGGCCCTTATCCAACCCGCACTTCCGAATTTCACAGACACTGCAATGTTGGAAGAGCAGCCCACCTTCCGAAGCACATCCGTCGCAATTTATATCACCGGCTTGAAGGTCAGTGCCGAATTCCTCTGACCATAAAGCTGCGACTTCCGCACGCTTCGAATCGTCGTTCGTCCTGGCGGCAATCAACGCTCCGCATTGCAGACAGTTCAGTCCACAGTACGCAAGCATTTCACTCATGATCGTTTCCTCTCTACGCGTCGATTTAAGGCCAATCATACCCGAGTTACCCTCTGTGGTGATGCCTCTGTCGATAGATTTTACTCCGCAATTCCCGAACGCGATACACCATTTTCTGTGCCAACCCAGATCGTGCCGTCTTTCGCAATCCCCAGGGAATAGCCGTGCATTTCGATTAAGCCATCGTTGGTGTGATACGTGCGCCAGCCTTGGCCATCGAAACGGGACACTCCATAAATCCCACCGAACCACACCGCGCCATTCGGCTCGAGCGCGGCGGAATAGATATTATTCGAGTTCGGCTGCGTACGGTAATCGCCGGCGCCCCGGAAACCGGGGTAATATGTCCACCGCTCGCCGTCGAAACTCGAGATTCCACCGTTCCATGTACCTGCCCAGACGACATTTTCTGGCGTTACGACCAGTGCATAGACGAGGTCGCTGCTCAAACCACCCTGCGTGGACTCTGCCGTGTAGGCCACCCAATCCGCGCCGTCGAAATGGACGAGGCCGCTCCCGTTCATCCCGGCCCACAGTGTGCCGTCTGGGGCGACTGCCAGAGACCAAACTGAATTGCCGGGTAATCCGTCTTTATTGGTGTACGTTATAAAGCGTCCCTCCTTCGGGTGATAGCGAGAGATGCCTCCATCGAGTGCAGCGAACCACAATTCATTTTCAGGACCCAGGGCGATGTCCCAAACACGAGTGCCCGCCAAACCGTCTGCGGATGTATATGTCATCCAGGTCTGAGTCTGCGCATCGTAACTCGAAACGCCATCTCCGTCCGTTCCGACCCAAAGTGCGCCGTACGGGCCGATGGCGAGCGAGCTGATTTTGTTGCCCGCAAGACCGTCCTCAATGGTGTAGGTGATCCAGTTTTCTCCTTCCAGCCGCGAGAGACCATCCCATGTACCCAGCCAAACGGTGCCGGTTTCATCGATGGCGATGGACGAAACGTGCCGCTCGGCCAAACCATCCGCAGTGGTGTAGGACGACCACGAGGAAACAGGAGTTGCCGTGAATCGGCCCAGGTCCCGTGCCACCTTGCCAATCGAAACGCAGCCGCTCAGACATAGCGATAAACCCAAGCACAAGAAGGATAATTGCCATCTCGAAAAGGATTTCATCGAGCTGCTCTCGTCCCGCGCGGAATTTCTCTACGCGCATACCGATCTATTACCCAGAGACGATAAGTTACTATGAGAAGGTTCCCGCGACGTATATCGGATCCCCCCTCATTCTTCGACGATCGTGCGGATAGATCGGTTGGCGCAATTCGCGAACCAATTGACACACACCTGGATTTCACCGGAACGTTCACCAACGAGTATCGCCGTCATGTAATAACGTATTTCCAGTTGGCCGCCGGCAGGAATGGGGGTTTGAAAATCATACGTCGAAAATGCATTGCTGGCTTCCATCATGTCGGCATATTCGGGTTCGGTTCCATCCACGCTGAAGCCGTCCAGGTAACTGAGATCGATATCGATGCTATCCAATGTTTGATCTTCCTCGGCCAAATTGGTGATCTCCACCAGGAGGATTAATTCTTCGTCCAAAGAAACCGAAGCGGGGACAATCACGTCGATTTCGATGTTCTCCGGGTCCTGCGCCACCCACTTGAGAAGCGAACCCCCCATGAGAATCACAAACAATATGGTCCCCAGGCACAAAATGCCGCAGCCGGTCACGGTCCACAACACGAATTTACGGTTCATGACGAATTCCCTTCCCGTTGTTACCTGCCTCGAACGATTTTAAGTGAATTCAGCGGCAGGCGCTGCAATCCGGCGAGTCTTCGTGCAGCGTCATGGCACAAAGGAGAACGCATAATGGTGGACGCAATAGCGGAGATCGTTGAGAACAGATCAATCCTTATGGGGAGAACGCCAGCCCATGCGAGGAAAAATCACTTTGTCCACTCCGTCCAAATACGCATTGATTCAGTGATATTTCGGCAGCCAAGCCCCATGCGCCTCGATGAGTTCGTCCACGAGGAGCTGGATCTGATCCGGATCCAACTCCGCCGCGGTGTGCGGATCGAGCATGGCGGCGTGGTAGATGTGCTCCCGCTTGCGGGTCAGCGCAGCTTCTACCGTAAGCGCTTGTACGTTGATGTTGGTCTGCATCAACGCCGCCAGCTGCGGGGGCAGCGCTCCGATCCGTGAGGGGTGAATGCCGTTGCTGTCCACCGAGCAAGGTACTTCCACGACACAATCATCCGGCAGGTTCTCGATCAAGCCACGGTTGCGCAAGTTTCCGTATACCACACGAGGAACGCCCGCTTCCATACTATGAATGATCAGTGGCGCGTATTCCCCGCTGGATGCCAGTGAGAATATCTCGTCGACGTATTCTTGCGGCATTCCTTCGATCTGCGGCAGTTCGGATGCCGGACTATCAAGGCCGACTTGGGGATCTTCCAGAATCGCACCCATTGCGTCCCACATCATGATTTGTTCTTCACAGCGCCGCAGGTATTCATCCAGCGGAATGTTGAAGCGTTCGATCAAATCGGGACGATCGCGTTTGATGAACCAGGGCACGTATTCGGCGAAATGCTCGCTCGACTCGGTTACGAAGTAGCCCAGACGCTCGAACACCTCGTAGCGTACGCGATTCCAATCCGGGACACGACTTTCGTCCACCACTTGATGAATCCGGGGGTATAGATCTTCGATTCCCTGCGGGGTCTTGCGCCCAAACTGCAGGTAGAAAGCCATGTGGTTGATGCCGGCGCAGAGATATTCGATTTCATCTATCGACACGCCGGTGTCGTCTGCCAACTGCGCGGCCGTGTGGTAGACACTGTGACACAACCCGATCGTTTTGATCTTGCTTGTTCGAAAAATCGCCCAGCAGTTCATCGCCATGGGGTTGACGTAGTTCAGGAATGTAGCCTGGGGGCATAATTCTTCCATATCGGCGCAGATCTCCAGCAGCACAGGGATGGTGCGTAATCCTCGGAAGATACCGCCGATTCCCAGTGTGTCGCCGATCGTCTGCCGCAGTCCGAATCTCTTAGGCACCTCGAAATCGATCAGCGTGGCAGGCTTATAACCTCCCACTTGAATCATACAAACGACATAGTCGGCGCCATCCAGCGCATCACGGCGATCGGTGGTGATTTCGATGGACGGCCGGGCATCCACGGCCCGGGCGACTTTCTGGGCAACGATCTTCGAGGTATGCAGGCGATTCGGATCGATATCGTGCAAGACGATCGTAGAATCTGACAATTCAGAAAACTGGAGGATATCCACCAGCAAGCGCTTGGTGAATACCGTGCTTCCCGCCCCAATGAAAGTGATTTTGCACATTTGCTATGCCTCTTTTATTCTCACCCCAGACCAACATTTTACTCGACTTCGATTTCTAAATCCCATTCAAGCAGCAGCGAAAATCCTCCGCACGCATCAGCCATATCACCGTTCGATCTCGAGATTTTCTCTACAGCACTGAACATGATTTAAGCGCATCGAGCAATCGCTCGAGTCCCACAGGATAATCGGATTAAGTCTGCCGGGATTTGACGAGGGTGTCTCGGCTATGCGCCCTGACCTTCCAGGAAAAAACGATCCATGACATTAATAGGACGAGTGTTGTGTAATATGCCCCATATGAGAACCAGATGGGATTTTCATGGATAAACAGGTAAGGCAGATTGAATGCAATGGACAATGCCCCTGCCGACATCCTATCCCCAATGTACAGCGGGATCACACCGACTGTAAAAAGCGAAAGCATGCTGTTCCCTGCGGCGTATGGAGAGAGAAGAAGCGATGCCGACATTAAGAATCCCGCCTTGGTGCGATCGATCGAATGACGTGAGGAATAGATAATGTAGAGGGAAAGACCGAAAATCACACCCCAGATACAACCAATGACAATGGGCGATAGTTGTAAACGGGTCAAAGCCGCCAAAAGGCTGATATCCATAATGCTTCCGCGTTGTTCGTTTCCGATCATCGAAGCGAACCAATCCACTCCATAAGCCAACAAGAATATCGCCACAATGATAAATGTGACGATACTCGCTTGGATGATTTTCTTCCGTGGCCATTTATCAATGAGGTAGAAAGGAAGCGCGACGAACAGAAGCCACGTGGTTTGGGGCTTTACTGATGCAACGAGAATGCCGATGGATAACAGCCACGCATTTTGCTTGCGGAGCGCATATAGCAGCGTGAGGACGCCCGCGATTGTTAAAACCTCGAAGTTCCCATCTGCCATGGTGCGTATCGATGGATAGGAGATCACCAATAAGACAGTCACTAGGATTCGCAGTGTTTTCTGAATTTTCCGAGGGACACTAACGATTTCAGCAACGAGCGTCATCAATATCAGGATCCCCCAACTGGATCGATATGAAAGTAATCCCAAAGGTAATACCGGAACGATACTCCAGGGGGGATTTCTCAAACCGCTTCCATATCGAGGCAGACCACCTTTGAGACCAAACCACAAGCCTTTCCAATCGAGTCCAAATCCGAATTCTTCAATGGGCAAACGGTTAAATAGATGCACGAAAACGATGGCCGTAATTATCAACAACACGCCGGCCAACAACCAACTTGAAATTGATTTATTCATGCTTCCATCCACGCTGCCATACACGCTTGCATTGCCTTATTCGAGTAGGAATGCTTCAGCGCAATTTTGATCATGCAAGCAGCCGTTTGATCTCGGGAAACATACGTACCCTGCAAACAGTCTGCCGTAATTTTACAGTCTATTAAATACGCGCACACATTGTTACTGCAGTCGAGATGCTTGAATCAAACGACACCATAGGCAATCTACTATGACCTCACCCATGGTGTCAAGTTGACCGATGTCGACTGTTCTCGATTTGAAATTCACTCAACGAAGTTCAAAGAACTCTCGTCGAAAAAGGCCCACTGTCCGCTGGAAGCGACAACTTTCAACCCTACCGTGCAGGTTCCATCACTGACGTTGATATTCTCGATGGTCGGCGTCTTCCAATTCAACCACCCATTTGTCGCAATGTCCAAAGTCTGCGTCTCTCCACCGCAGTTTGCATATAGCTGCAGGACGTCCTCACCACCTCCGCCTTGAATCCACGCGCTCAGAAAGTATGTCCCGTTCTCCAAGCCCGTGACGGTCTGCGATACCGTGAATTCAAAGGCATCGTTCGCCCAGTAGTGCATGGCGCATTTCCCTTCGTGCAGGTTCTGGCGTTCGTTGCTGATATCGACCCCCCCAACGTCTCCGTTCACGACCCAAGGGCCGAAGCCGCCCGATTCGAAACCGGCATTCGTTAGGTAATTCTTTTCACCACCCGTCGTAACACTGGCAGCTGCCAGCAGTTCCTGCCCCTCGACTGTGCCATCCAAGGTGTAAACACCTGGCTCCTCGAGCCAGTTAACCGGGACAGTGTCCCACATTACGGGCACATCCCGGATCGAATCGTCAGAGAAAAGCGCCTTCACCCTGGGCATGTCTTGACTGCCGGGATCGGCCCACCAGTCACTGTAATGAAAATCGAGAAGGAATTTTAGCCCAAGAGCTTTGGCGCGCGTGGCGATCGCCACGGTCGTCCCAAGATCATTGTTCCCACCGCCCAGGGGTTGCCCATTTTCATCCGTGGGATCGTTCCAGATACGCAGGCGTATCCAATTCACACCGTGCGCCTTGAGGATCTCCAGGGCGTCTGCTTCCTCCCCATTGACGTAGTATTTCCCACCGTTGTCCTCGATTTGTTTCAGCATGGACACGTCGGCGCCCATGATGAAATCTTGCTAAGCCCTTCGACGGGATTGACGTGGAAATCAGACTCCGCCGGAGTCGCAATCGTGGGGACCGGCTCTCTGGTCGCAGTTGGGGTGAGCGTCGGTGCAGGAGTCTGCTCTGGAACACATGCTGACGGCGCGTCACTTATCACGCTTATGAGCAGCAACACGACAATGCGTTTTTTCATGATCGATTCCTCCTCCACTGTACCGTACGGCTAATGTTCTACACGTGATGTCTACACATGTCACGTATAGAAGGCGGTCAGGTTGGATTGTCGGCCAATTGGAATCTATGAACTCGAGATGTAGAACATCATTCTTTTACGTCCATATGATGGTCACACACCACCTGGACAGACTTCGATGAGCGTGTCGGTCCTTCCTATATCCTCAAGACGACATTTATGAGAAGCATCCCCCAAACTCCTAGCGATACAGGGCGCCAAAATTGGCGCAAGCCCGGAAGTCGGCGCCTTCACGATCTGCGGTGCCAAATGCGTTCCAGGCACTGGGGCGGAAGATTTTCTCCTCAGGCACATTGTGCATGTACACCGGAATGCGCAGCATCGAAGCCAGGGTGATCAGATCGGCTCCAATGTGTCCACAAGTAAACGCACCATGATTGGCGCCCCAGGCATTCATCACGGAGTAAGGATCGCGAAACACACCGTCCCCATTCGTGCGCGGCGCAAACCAGGTGGTTGGCCAGGTGGGATTGGTGCGGGAATCCAGGACGTCGTGGGTGTCGGGTGGTAGGTCAACGATATGACCCTCGACCAGCTGCAGCGCCGGTCCGAGACCCCGCACCGTGTTGATCCGGCACATCGTAACTGGCATCCCGCCGCGGGTCAGAAAATCGGTGGACCAACCTCCGCCACGGAAGTACTCCGTTACAGCGGCGCACCATTCGGTGGCTTCCAGGCATTTCAGCGCGTCCTCGGGAGTTACCTCCCACCAGGGTTTGATCGCCGGTATGCCGTCCATTTCTTGTTGACCGGTGCCATCCAACGCCGAAGGTCCGGAGTTAATCAAATGCAGCACGCCCTTCCCGGCGAGTCCCGTCGGGCGGTGCCCGGTGACGCGTTCGATGGCGTCCGGACTCCAATAGGTGCGCACGTCGGAGAAGATTTGAGCCGATCCGGTGAGTAGATGGCCGAAGAGCATGCAGACTCCGTTGAGGGCGTCGTTCTCGGTGGCCACGATATAGGGTTGGCGAATACCATTCCAATCGAAGGAGGAGTTGAGTACCGCTTCGAGAAAATCTCCATTGGGCATGAAATCTGTCCAGTGACGCTGACCTTGAAAACCTGCCAGGATCCCATTGTGTCCGAGCGCTTCCTCGCCAAATCCGATTTCAGCCAGACGGGAGTTACCGACCATCAGGTCACGCGCGATCATCGCCATCTTGACGGAAACTTCCCAATCCTTGTCTTTCTGTTCCTGGCTGCGCTGCTGTTCCGGCGGGTTTACGTCCCGGCCTTCTTGGCAGCTTGCCTTGACCCATTTTATGGCCTTCTCAAACTCAATCGGATCAAAAATACCTTCATCCAAGCGGCGTACGAACTCGACCATGTCGATCGATTCGACCCGCATACCCAGATAAGCTTCGAAGAAATCCTGGTCGACGATGGAACCCGCGATTCCCATGGAGACTCCGCCCATCGACACGTAATTCTTGCCCCGCATTCTTGCGACGGCCAGGCCGGCACGTGCGAAACGCAGCAGCATTTCCTGGACATCTTCGGGGATAGAATTGTCGTCCGAATCCTGAACTTCCCGGCCGTAGATTCCAAAAGCCGGAAGACCTTTTTGGCTGTGGCCGGCAAGTACTGCGGCAAGATAGACCGCACCGGGGCGTTCTGTACCGTTGAAACCCCAAACGGCTTTCGGGATCAGCGGATCCATGTCCATCGTTTCCGATCCGTAGCACCAGCATGGAGTCACCGTCAATGAAACCCCAACGCCTTCACGGACGAACTTGTCCGCGCAGCGAGCGGCCTCGGCAACACCTCCGATGGTGGTATCGGCGATCACGCATTCCACCGGCAGACCGTTCGCGTGGCGCAGGTTTTCACACAGGAAAGCTGCCACGTCGTTCGCCATACGCGTAGTCTGTCCTTCAAGTGATTCGCGCACGCCCTGCAGACGGCCATCGATGGTGGGGCGGATTCCTATTTTCGGCATGGAGCCAACGAGACGATTTGCGGGAGGGTTAATATCCATTTTCTACTCCTAAACAGTGCTGATTCTTGAGGGTTCTTCCACTGAAGAGCAGGGACTGCCGGTGATTATTGGATGGCTCCGAGTTCCTTCTCACAGAATCTCGCCATCCAAGGTTGCCCGAACGGAATGAAGCCCGTCTGAATGAGAGTATATTCTTACTGAACCCAGCTATCGAACGCTAGAGATTGAAGATTACGATCGCCACGCCCGCAGCGCTGAACACGATCCCGATGAGCAAAGTCCCCCATGCGCCGCGCGTCGAACCGGGCTCCAGAACGGCCTGGGACGGATTTTCGGGATTGTAATGGACGTTGACGCGCTGCCCGGTTTGATAGTTCAACTTCGCTTCCGCTCGGGCTCGTGTGGGATAATGCCACTTCGAACCGATGTTGACCTGATCGCTGCTGTATTGCTGCCCGCCGATCGAGTATGTATAGACCACATGCGGCGTGTATTGTCTGCTCGTCATGCCATCCGAGTCCGTCGACACACTCACCTCCACCGTAGCGTCGGCGACTCGTCCCTCGACGGCCGGCCAGGCTGCACTCGCCTTGCCCGTGCGATAATGCACGACGCCCCGTACGAGAGCGAACAAGCCGATCGCGGTGAAGACCAAACCGAAGATTAAACCCATTTTTCCTCCCCTCTCATCCGAAGTTGACGACCGACCATCTGCCGATAAAGCGCGTTCGAAACTCGCATTCCCTGCTGACGCCACACTGCGGAACAGGAAACTCAACGACGCAGATCGTGAGCAAATCCTGCCCATCCTCTATGGTGGACAAATCGAGCGACCCAACTCCGGAAGCGGTTCACCCGCCAAGATCCGGGAAGGCTCCGAGAAGCGCAGGGTGCACCAGTTTCCCGTCGCGCATGTTGAGTGATTCTCGATGACCCTCGGAGAGCGCGAGGAAAGAATCGAGACCCAATTTGGCGAGCTGCCGGCAGTACGGCAGGGTTGCGTGCCCGAGAGCCTGGCTGCTGGTTCGGCTCACCGCGCCGGGGATGTTCGCCACGCAGTAATGCACGACGCCGTCGACGAGGTACGTGGGATCGCTGTGGGTCGTGGGACGGCTGGTTTCAAAACAGCCCCCCTGATCGATGGAGACATCCACCAGCACGGCGCCGCGTTTCATCGTCCGGATGATTTCCCGGGTGATCAGGACCGGCGTTTTCCCGCCCGGAATAAGCACCGCGCCGACGATCAAGTCGGCGTATTTGGCGTGGTAGGCAATGGCGTGGGGATCGGAAAAAACCGTGGTGACGTTGGGCGGCATCACTTCTTCGAGATAGCGCAGGCGGTCGAGGTTGATGTCCATGACGATGATGTTGGCCCCCATTCCCGCCGCGACCTGTGTGGCGGCGGTGCCTACGACGCCGGCGCCGAGGATGAGTACGTTGGCCGGCTTGACGCCGGTGACGCCGCCGAGCAGGACGCCGCGGCCGTGCCGCTGCTTTTCGAGGGATTTGGCTCCCTCCTGGACAGACATCTTGCCCGCCACCTCGCTCATGGGCGTGAGCAGCGGCAGCCTGCCCTGTTCGTCCGCCAGGGTTTCAAACGCCACGGCCGAAATGCCCGATTGGAGACAGTCTTCCGTCAGCTCCCGGGAGCTGGCGAAATGAAAGTAGCAGAACAGGATCTGGCCTTTTCCGAGTTTGTCGATTTCCTTGGGCTGCGGCTCCTTGACCTTGAGGACCAATTCCGATTTTGCATAGATCGCTTCCCAGGAATCCTCGATGGTCGCTCCGGCGTCGATGTAATCCTGGTCGGGATAGCCGCTTTCGAGTCCGGCTTCCCGCTCGATCAGCACCTCATGACCGTCCTTGACCAGCAGCTCCGCACCTACCGGCAACATCCCGACGCGATACTCATCGGGCTTGATCTCACGCGGCACCCCGATAATCACATCGACCTCCTTTGTATATATAGTTTTAAGTAATTATAGGTTAATCTACAGGTCCAAGCCACGCAGGACACGAAAACGTCATTTCCGACAGCAATTGATGCTGAGAAAACCCAATTTACAGTCTACGCCGATGGATCATCCGCGGTCCGACGGCGAATCATCCGCCACAGACCCGAAAGAAAGTTCATGCGAGGCACACGTTTCACGTAATCCAGATATTCATCCCCGAACTTATTAATGCACGCCTCCTCCTCATCGTACGTATTCAAGTAGTATATCGGCGCGGCGATGAGCCCCAATACGATCACCGACCAGTGCCAGGTAATTAACGGCAGCGCAATGGCCATCAAAACGCCCGCAAGATACTGCGGGTGGCGCACGATTCCATAGATTCCACGATCGACCAACGCCGACGTCCGCATGTATCCACGTCCCTCCACACTTCCCAAGCGTCGAAACGTGTATATCGGCAGCCAGCCAAACAATCCCGAAAGCATGAGGATGAACCAGCCGGCATTCATGCGTAATTCATTACTCGCGGGATCGTGAAAGGCAATGGCAGACCCAATTTGCCCCACGGCGCCAATCGTAATGAGCACACCGGAAATCATCATTTTCTTATCGCGCATGAGTGAGCCTCCTTTCTTTCGTTCGATCTCAAACCCTTATACTGCCGCACTCAGCTTGCGCGGGACCGCCCCTTATATTTCCCGATCTTCGAGAAAATGATTGCCTACTGGAAGCGAGCCAGTATCTTTTTCACTTTTACCAGATGGTCTTTTTCGTAATGATGGATGTTGATCTCGAGCATTTGAACAGGCGTGATTGATTTGTGGTTCCAGAACCTGGCGGCCCACATCGATGCCGGGATTTGCATGCAGCGTTGAATGAACGCCTCGCCGTTGGTCACGAATTCAGCGAACACGGAGTCCCAGGGTTGATCTTTCCGCTTTTCGACCGAGGCTGCGTTGAATTTCGCCATACTCCCCCAGTATGCAGGCTCCTCACCGGCTTCCAGTGCATCCGCGATGTCGACGAAGTATCGATCCCACCCCGCAAGATGGGCGACGACGTCTTTCAAACACCATTGATTGAAGAGCCGTTCCGTTCGCTTCGAAGCGGGAATTTGCTGCAGGACGTCGATGAATTCGGTGCGGATTTCCTGGAACCGATCCAACAATTCGTCCATGACTTTGCCTCACTTCACATCCTGGTCGTAGGAGCGCAGGAGATAGTAATAGTATGCCATCACTTCCCTGGGGATATACAGCAGATCGCGCAGCCCCCAGTACGTGGCGTTGACGGAATACACCGGCGTCACGCCAAAGCGCTTCAGAGTCAGCTTCGTCCGGGGAACGTGAAAGTACTGTGTGATGACCAATACGCTGTGCATGTCGTTCGTCCGCATGATTCGAGAAGCGTTGCGCGCCGTCATGAAGGTGTCCGTTCCGCCGCTGTCGATGAATATACGCGCTTCAGGCACCCCGTGATCGGCCAGATAGGCCGCCATTACCTGCGCTTCGTCGTACCCTTCCCAACCCAAGCCGCCGCTCACGATCAGATACTCGAAATAACCCCGCTCGAACAGGTCCGCCGCCGTGTCCAACCGCGCGGTCAGACGATGAGAGGGCGTACCGTCGGTCTTGACTTTGGCGCCCATCACGAGAGCGACGTCCGCTCTCTGCAGTTCGTCCGTGACGCCGTCCCAGACGATGGCTATGGTGGAGACCGCTAAAAATGCGATCAGTCCGGCAAACGAAAATCTCCACAATCGGAACCTCAACAATCGCCCGGGCAAGTGAATAATCTTGCCCGCAACCCTGCCGATTCGAGTTCCGAGTCCGGACAACGCGTTACGCATCACTCAAGGCCAATTTCAGCGCCAATACCGCAAAGACCAGGGCAAAAGTGCGCTGCACGTATCGCATTGCCCTGGGGGAGTTCAACAGATAAGCACTGACACCGCTGGCCAGAATGCCATACAAAATGAAAATGATCAGGGTCATGAGCATGAAAAGCGCACCCAGGCCGATCATCTGCTGCGTGGGGGAAGATACATCCGCCGAAATGAATTGCGGAAGGAAAGCGAAGAAGAAAAGCGCCAGCTTCGGGTTGAGAAGGTTGATCAAGATCCCTCGAAGTATGATTTGGAATGCATTCTTGTTGCTCGCTTGGCCGTCCAATTGGATTGCGCCCGTATCCTGCCACATCGACCAGGCGAGAAAGAGCAGATACAACGTCCCGGTGATCTTCAAGATCTGGAAGATGACTGCGCTGTTATGCAGGATCACCGAGAGACCGAAAATACTGGCCGTCAGGTGCGGAACGATTCCCGCCGTGCAGCCGATTGCCGCTGCGATGCTCGCTCGCCAGCGCAGCGCAAGTCCCGTCGAAACGGTGTAGATGACGCCCGTTCCGGGAACGAGAACGACGACGAGGGAAGTGAGTAGAAACTCGGCATCGATCATCTGCGCACCCATCTTTTTCCGGCGGATGCAGACGTATTTGGCTGATATCGACAGCCGGCTGCTTTCAAAGTATTCGCAGCCTCGAGTTCAGGATAGTTGAAAGCAGAGTGAGTATATATACAGCGCAGCATCGAATCCATTCCCATGCCGATTTCACTCACGCCAACGACTTCTTCAGCTCCGCCAATTCTTCGGGATCGACAAGATACTCTTCCACGAAACCGCAATCCGTACAAGCAAATCGGTTGATTCTCGAATATCCAGTATCATGCAAACCGAAGGGATAGATTTTGGACATGAAAGATTCGCCAGCGAGTTGGACAATCTGGGTCGACTCGCATTTCGGACATCGCTTGTTGGTTTTCATCGGCCGGCTCCTGTGTATCGAATAAAGGCTAGGATATCACGCTTTATCGTTGCCGATCATAGGATGGAAATTCCCCGTTGATCCCTACGGAGGCACAAATGGAATCACGATCATACTCTGGAGGGGGAATTCCACTTCATGTTGTCGATGATTCTCCATACCCCACATTCAGCCGTTCACCGCTCGAGCTTCAGACGTAAGGATGGTCCTCCCCGTGACGGAATTCCTCCTGAAACTCTACTCCGTCTCAGCAGCCAATTGGGACCGTAGGGACTGACGATCCGAAGGCAGTCCGTAGAGTTCCATCAGATTGCTCTGGTACTCCCACAACGGATCGTGTGCGACCAGCGTACGCAGCGCCTCACGCTGCTCCGGCGATAACTCGTGGATTTGGCGAAGCGCCGGTTCCGGAGCTCCCCAAAATTCGATCTTGCGAACCCCGGTTTGCTTGTCTCTTGAGTACGCCGCGCCGGCCGATTGCGATACATCGCAGTTGAACGTCAAGTCCAACAGCAACCCCGCGGCACGAAGTGCATCATCCGGATCGCGCAGCAGACTCACAGCCTGCAAGAGCGCTGTGCGCGCTCGCTCGCCGCCCATTCCGGCCAGACTTTCCAGGCAAAACCATACCGGGGAGCCATCCCACCACAATAGCCAATAACGTTCCGCAACGGCTTTCCATGCGCTGCGTTCCTCCTCCGTCGCCTCGATGTGGTGTGGGCTTTTGCCCAATTGACGCAACGCCGTTATCACTTCTTCAACGGCTTCTGTTGGGGCATTTTCACGGCTGCGCGCAATCAGCGCGACGGCGGCGATGAGGCGTAGCACATCCAATTCACCGTCGTGCAGCAGCTCGGAAAAGAATTGTAGAGACTGGCGGTCAGCATCCATCAGATCGTGAAGCGCCCGCGCGACGGCGATACGCACCTGCCGATTCGTTGTCGTCGAAAACAAACGGAGCAAGCGCGGCACACTTTCCGACTTCCGGGTCGGCAGCTCGGAGATCGTCCCTAATGCTTCCAGCCTGAGATTTTCGTCTTCGTCTTCCGTCTCTACCAACTTCAAGAAAAGTTCGATCCCCTCCGCGACGGCTTCGTTCGCGGCGGTTACCCACCCCATTTCCTTCTTCAGCGCCGAATCGAAATCTTCGCCGCGTTTCTCCACAAGCTTCCGCAAATCCAGCATTTCATCGCCTTCGCGGTGATGAACGGCCAGATAGGAACTCCCGGTTGCCAGTGACGAGAGCAAGGTGAGCACACCGAGTCGATCCGGCGTTCGTTCGTCGGCCAACATACGCAGCAGGAATGGTACGGCAAAAGCCGAGGCTTCATACACGGTGCCCTGATGCCAGATGTTGCCAAACAATTGCTCGAACGCATCCTCGCGCACATCATCTTCCTCGCTGAGCAGCATGCTCAACAACGCGGGCACGTCCTCCGCCGTACCATAGGCATGTTGAAGCGAACGCCAATCAACCTCGTTCAGACCGGGTAGTATCTCGTCTACAAGCGAATTGGGGTGCCGCAGAAATCCTTCGCGCTTCTCAGATCGGGATCGGCGCGGCTTTTCTGGTGAGGCCTTCGCTTCCATCCCCTGGCGGAACGAAAGTAGGTTCTCCAGCGTCTTCCTGGTCATCTGGGTGAACACATCATCGGGGCCGAAATATGACTCTCTCACTCGTTGAATCTTCTCCCATATTTCATTACCACCGCCGGGTCCATATTCATAATCCATCAGGCCGGCAAGTTCCGTCAGCGCCATCAGTGAATATGGGTGCCCCTCACCGAGTGCTGCCACGTGAATGTCAGCGATGCGCTGGCAGATCGGAAGCACCGCGCTGGATCTATCCGACTTCTGCAGCGCGACTTCCAGCATCTTCAATGCGGGGACGAGATCGAGATGATCAGCACCCAAAACCTGTTCTCGAGCTTCGATAACACGCTGCAGCAGCTCCTGCGCTTCGACATACTCACCGGCGTCCAGGTGCTGCCGCGCTTTCCGCTCCAGTTCGGCGGCCATGTCCAATGTTTCTTGCGCCTTCGAAGTCAGGGGTGCACGCTTCATTTCGTCGCCAAGTTTGCCGACGAGATCGTGCAATTGTTCTGCAGCACGGTCCGCGTCGAGGTGCGCACCCGGCAAATAAGTCTGTCCCGCCGGGAGTTTGCCCGCCGCCGCATCGAATGCGGTCAAACAGGTATGCAGCGGCATGCTGTACAGCAGCGCCGTTTGGTCGCCCCGTTCGACGAGTGTGCCCAACACGGCCACCAGCTTTCGCAGCGTGCGGATTGTGGCGGGGTCCTGCGCTCCCAGGGCAGATTCGCGGACGATCAAGGCGTGGGTAAAATGCTGGCGGGCGGAAGCCGGATCTTCCATTTTCCATTCGACGTCGCCCAGGTTAAACAGCACCCAGGCCGTCTTGACATGCTCGACGCCGAAGACCTGTTCGTGTAATGCAAGCGACTGCTCGAGCAAACCTCGGGCATCGCTGTACCGTTCGAGATCCGCCAGCACGGCCGCCAGATTGTTCATCAACACTGCCGTCAAAGGATGCGTTGCACCGAGCACGCGTTCGCTCATTCCGAGCGCCCTATCGTACAACTCACGCGCCCGCTCGTACGTCGCAGAATCACGGGCCAGCTTGGCCGCCAGCGCGTTCAACGTCTCGATCGTACTGCGGTGATCGCCAAGGGCACGTTCACAGCGTGTCAGCGCTTCGCCGTGGATCTCGACGGCGCGGTGATGATCCCCATTGTGATAAAGGAAAACACCCAGGTTATTCAGGCTTTCTATCGTGTCGGGATGGTCGGGACCCAGGCTCGCCTCCCGAACAACCAACGCCTGGCGGACGAGTTCCAATCCACCGTCAATATCCCGTTGTCCAAAACGCACGCAGGCGAGGCCGTTCAGGACCTGCGCCGTATCGGCGTGCTCGCGGCCGAGGAGCGTCTCGCGGGTCGCCAGCGCCCTTTCCAGGAACCCCTGTGCAGCGGCATACTCCCCCAATTCGAACAGCGTAACACCCAAACCGCGCTGCGCCATTGCTGTGTGGAGGTGTTTCTCGCCATGGAGAGCAAGCAGATCACCCAACGCATGTTCGTACGCCTCACGAGCAGCAGCATAATCCCCCTGCTTGTAGCAGCGCTCAGCCTGATCCATAAGTTCTACAGCGTCCTCTGAACTCGAAGGCCCCTCAGCGAAGGTAGCCATGGGTGTGTATCCTCCCGGAATCCATCGTAATATCTACAACCAGCGCTGCCCCATTAGCAAATTTCAACCTCGCCGCAGGACAGGGAAGGAAATTTAGGGATGCGCTTCATTGTCAACGTTCAATCACGAACTTCATTCCAACGGCAGCAAATCCACGATCAACAACTCCGGCCGGCACAGGAAACGCAGCCTGGGCGCATTGCCACGTTCCATTCCGATGCCGCGCGATACGATCAAGTATTGCCCGGGTGCGATCTGGGTGATCCCGGCTGCCCAGGCGCGCGGCACTCTCGACAGCGTAAATATCGGTCCAATCAATGGAAGGCGTACCTGGCCGCCGTGGGTGTGCCCGGCGATCAACAGATCAGCATTCACCTCTCCCAAACTGTAGTCGGGTTTGTGCCCAACGGCAATATGATACTTGGCCTGTCCCGGCAGGGAGAATCCCGGATTACCCGAATCCGTCAATGTCATTCCGGTCAGCACGACCGGTCCCAGGTTCCGAGTGGAGGTGACCTCAATGGGTACGACGGGAGTTCCCGCAAAGATTTCATCCCAATCCCCCCAATCGACGTTCCCTCGAACGGCATACATACCTAACGGCGCTTCGAGCCCGGCGCGCAGCAAAAGTGCGTTGAGTTTCTCCTTCGCAGCGAGGTAATCATCTTCGTCGGATATGTGCAGATAATCCCCTGCAAACAGAATTAGATCCGGATGCTCATCAGCGACCAACTCGAAGACGTGCTGTTCATATTTCCCGGGACGATCCGTCTGCACATCGGCGATCACAGCCAGGCGAATGGGGCTTGCCAGTTTGTCGGTTCGAATGGTGACCCGCGTGGTTTTCAGCCAATGGGGTTCGATCAGGAATGCGTAGACACCAACCAGGACGGTGCAGATAGTGAGTACCGCGGACAAGCCAGAAAGCGATTTTCGATTTCGACGGCGGGCAACAATCGTCACGCCGATGAGAAAAATCGGATGATGCACGAATAACGCCCAGCATAACATCTGACTCTTTCCGAAGGCATCGATGGGACTGAAAAATGCCCCGACGAACGTCAAGGCCACAAGCGTCACGCCCAGTATGAATACGTGGAAAAAAGTGAGCTGCGTTTTCAGGCGCCAGAGAAAGGCTATCGCCCCAAGGACGAACGCCAGAGCCAACGTGTTATATACGATAACCGTTGAATTCACGAAAGCTGCTCAATTCGTTCGGAATATCGTCAGTAAATACACTGCGGACATCTGCTAATCCTGCTTGGGATGCGCTGCGAAAAAATCCCAGATCAATTGCGAAGCCGAGATGGTCATCGTGGGTTGAGCCGAGCCCGCTAAACCAGCCTGACTTCCGGGCCAGGAATGCCCACCACCAATGACGGTATACAATTCCACCACTGTTGAACCCGCACAGCCCGTCCAGGTTTCGTGCCGGATGTCGGCAAACGATTCCATTTGTGCCTCGGCGCTGCATTCGTCAGCCGAGACCCAGAACCCGATCGTATCTCGCACGGAATCGAAGTCTACGCGCACGAGCGCTTTGGGGCCGTATCCGCCCTCGTAGAGGACGTGCTGGTCGTCCGTGCCGTGGAACTCGATCACAGAAACGTGCTCCTGCGGTTGGCAGGCTGAAAAATTCAATGTTCCCGCCACGGGTGCGATGGCAGCGAATAGATCGGCAGCTTCACAAGCCAGACGATGGGACAGAATGCCGCCGTTGGACATTCCCGTGGCATAAATTCGATTGCCGTCGATGTCAACCAACGCTTGCAGATCCGCCACGATAGCCCGCACGAAACCGACGTCGTCTACGTCCGCCTCCTGAGCATATCCGCAGCATGCGCCGCCGTTCCAGGTCAGCAGTTTATCATCGCTCAAACGGCCGGTGCCGTTGGGATAGATCACAACGAATCCGTTGACATCTGCGACGTCGTTGAAACCACTCATGCGTATGGCGCTTTCGGCATTGCCCGTCCCGCCGTGGAAGACAAATACGAGAGGAACAGATCCTTCCCAATCGACCGACTCCGGAACGTACAGAATGTAGGAACGCTTGCGGCCCCCGTGGGTCAATGTGCGGGTGTTTTCCCCCGTAGGTGGATCAGTTGGATTCCTGGTGATCGTGGAAGCGCCGCGTGCACAGGCTAAGACTGTAAGCACGAGTAGGATGATCGGCAGATAATGTATTTCTTCGCGGGTAGAATGAAACGAATTACAATTGTTGGCGTTTCGATGGGATATCATGACGAATAGAATGCACCGTTACCTGCCTGATACGGCCGTTTTTCAGGATCTTCAGCCCAGAAAGCCTTTGAGTGGCTTCATGCGGCTATTCTTTATTGATATCGTCCCCACGGGACGATGTTTCCACCTTTCAACAACCCGGCTCACCCTCGTGGCCGCAGCAGTCCTGGCGCAGGACGATGCGCCGCCACAGGTTACGGGTGAGTTTCTGGATTTTGACCGGCCAGGGCATATCCTGCTTCATGTTGGTAAAGAAATCCGAAAGCGAAGGTCTTTGCGTCATACCCCACCTCTACACTACGTACGTCCTGAAATCGGGTCAAGGCCATCTCGCCCGACTTGAGTTACAATGCGGCACTCGTTACTGGATCGGGCAGCACTTTCTTATAGAACCAGGCGGCCAATAGAAGCCCCACGAAACACAAGGTCATGAATGGAATGGCTTCAACGGCGTTCACCGACCCGTCCTGAATCAGCGGCACCACGATCCAGGCAGGAATAGATATAAACATCATAAAGCCATGCATTACCCCGATGCTGGCCAGTAAATATCCCCAAGGGGAACGCCGCCAAAGTAGAACCGCAGCAGACAGCGCAAGTGGGACGATTAAACCCAAATCAAGTGCCTGTGACTCGAGCGTGCTTACACCCGCAAGTTCGGGGGGAAAGTTGTTGTTCACCGACATTGGAATGATGCGCCCTACCCACAACACGATCAGCATCGGCGCCATCAACACCATGTATCCGGTAAAGATTCGAATCGGAAAGTGCGCGCCGAATCGCTGCGGCAAACCGGCAACGTCGATGCGGCTCAGATTAACCATCAATCCGACAATGCTGAGGGCGAAAATCGCCACGTAGACCAGGAACAAGGGATTGAATACCATCATCGTGGCGTACATCAAATAGACGTAGAATAGTATGACAACATGCCTGCCAGAAGCAATCGCCCACGGAGTGATTTCCGGCTACTCAGAAAGATACCGGTCACTAACAAAGGCACCGCGACCAGCAAATTGATGGCGTCCCAGATCATTGCTTCACGTGCCAGCGAGGCTTGATCATATCGATACAAACCACTTCCCTGGAATACCGCAGAATCTCCACGGATGGTGACGTATTCGATCGCGGATTCCTGAGTACGATAATATAATCCGGTCACAGCAGCAATGAGCACCAGAACAAGAATCAATACGACGTTAGACTTATCGATCTTCTGCATCGTATTCCTTTCATTTTTCGGCTGCAATCCTGCCTCATCGCATGCCTTTGAAGACGCTGATAAAGTGGTCAAACGATCATGTAGAGTTTCTTTATATCTGGAAGACCCTCACGATAGGCCCCGACGTACCGAATATCAGACACTTCGGTTTTGGATCAGTTCGGACACCGTACTCAATGTCGGTAGCGCAGGGATCGCACCGCGCTTCGTCGTGGTCAGCGCGCCGACTGCGTTGGCGAACACCAATACATCTTCGAGAGCCGCTTTGTCTTTCCAGACATCGGGCCGACGGACCAGACCCATCAGCATACCGGCGACGAATCCGTCCCCCGCGCCCGTCGTATCGATGGCGTCGACCTGGAAGCCGGTAACGCGGTGATCCGCCTTTTCGGTGAAATAATGGCAGCCGTTTCTCCCCATGGTGACCACGAGCAGCCATAACGCTGGATGCCACAACTGCTTCACCGAACGGGCCAAGTCCCCCTCTCCGGTGAGAAAGCGCAGCTCCTCCGCGCTGGCCTTGATGATCTGCGCATGTTCCCATCCCAGCATCATTCCCTTTCGAGCCGCCTCTTCCGCCGGCCAAAGCGGTAGACGCAGATTGTGATCATAGGAGATCACCAAGCCTGCCTCCTGGGCAACCTCTACGGCATGCAACGTCGCACTTCTACTGGGATCTCCGATCAAGCTGATCGAGCCGTAGTGGAACAGCTTTGCCCGGCGGATCGCATTCGTATCCACCTCGACGGACTCGAAAAGCATGTCTGCGCTGGGATGGCGGTAGAACATGAAGTCCCGCTCACCATCAGCCGTAAGCGAGACGAAAGCCAACGCCGTTCTCGCATCTTTCGAGAAGACCAGGGGCGTAGTGTCCACCCCGTTTTCAATCAGCTTCTGCGCCAGAAATCTGCCGAATTCGTCATCGCCCACCTTGCCCATGAAGGCAGAAGAAACACCCAGGCGGGATAATCCCACAGCGACGTTCGCCGGCGCGCCCCCGGCTGCTTTCTTGAATGCCGGTGCATCCACGAGGGAAACGCCCGATTCCGTAGACACGAAATCGATCAGCAATTCGCCCATGCAGACGACTTCAGCCATCGTTCACCGCCACCGAACGCAAACCTCCACTGTCGATTGGAACCACTGGTTTTGAGCCAATCACCCGACTCTGATTGCGTGGACGTCGATAAAGCAGGATCACGTTTCGCTTACTTCTTATACGCTACGTAAATATCCGTTTCGATCTTCTGGTCATCCACGTAAAACGCATGAACGAAATAGAGATTCCCCGCCGCGTCGAGTGTGGGCTCACCCGAAAGGTCGGATACGATCAGTTCCGGTTCCGACCACTCACCATCGATCAGGCGTGACCGGAAGACCTCCGGTCCTCCGTTGGCGACACGAGTAAACCAAAGCTCGCTCCCATCGACCGATACGTACGGCTGCATTTCCACAGCCTCGGTGTTGACCGCCTCGATGTTGATGGGATCGGCCCACGTGTCACCGCTTCTGGCGGTCACCCAGATGTCGTAGCCGCCCATCCCGCCCGGGCGATCGGAGCTGAAGAAGATGGCGTCGCCGAGTACGTGCAGTTCCCCGAGCTGAATCTCCTTCATTAATCGATCCCCTACGTACTGCCAGTCTGTCCATTTTCCATCAATCCACTCGGCGGTAAAGACATTCAGGCCGGAGTATCCTTCCCTCGCCGAGCCGAACCACATCACGCTGCCCTGGATACACACTGCGCCGTCGAGCGCGAGTTCACCGGGATCCTGCAGCCACACCCGCGTCGCTTCGCTCCATGTATTTCCGATTTTGTGGGAGACCCAGATGCCCGACACGCCGTCCAGCAGCTGCTCTTCTGCGGGCGTATTCGCATCCGGCGTGAAAAAGAAATACAGCGAAGTCCCGTCCGGAAGGATGAAAGGCGAATCCTCCACGCCGGCGGTGTTGATCGAGTCAGGCAGTGGAACCGGCTGTTCGTATTCAGCCGAATGGAGAATCGGCGGATGTTGATCGATTTCGGGCCTTATTTTGACGGCGCCGCCGGGGATTGCTGCCCGCCGGTCCAACTCGGGGTGCGCTGTAACGGGTGGGCTGCTTTCACCGCAGCCTGAAAGCACCAAACTCCCCACAAGTAACGTGACGATGATGAGGCGATTCAACTCCATTCGCTATCCTGATATCTTCGAACAGCAGCACATTCAATCCGTGCTGCGCCGAGAACTCGACCGTCGCGCTTCAAACTTTGCGATACGGATTCTCGTGCGGATAACAACACAATACACAATCTTGAAACTTGACGCCACAAAAATAGCGGCAAATGGACACATTTTTTATCGCACAGCGATGTTCCGTGGCGCCTTCCACCTCATTCCAAGGACAACGATCTTGTTCCCAACTGATTTCGTATTCCGGGGTTACGAGATCGATGTCCATGTTCGCCCCATCGAGGCTTCGGATTTCATCATTCATGTTCGAATCTCCATCCGTCTGGCTATGATTCAGGGAGTTCCACCTGGATCACGACCCGGCTTCGTGCCTGGCGCTCGACATCCGCGCTGACGGGCTGACCATGAGCATCGAGTGCTACGTCGAAGTACCTGGCGTAGTTCGGCGCACGCTGCAAGTATTCCGTCAGCGCCGCCGCCACGCCGCGTTCATCCTCGATCACCTGCCCCTTACCGGTCACTTTCCGGCCACACAGCCATATAGTGACCTCGCGGCCGCCGCGCAGATTTCGCCACCACGTTCGAGTGTGCAGGCTGATGATCGTGAGTTCGTCCCCTCGGTGCAGATAATTCACCGGTGTAGTGTACTTTTTACCCGTTTTCCGGCCGGTTACAGTGATGAGCAAGATGCTCTTGCTGAACATGACGTGCAGGGGCGAACGCAATATAAAAGAGATAAATCCATTCCCCAACCGGTTGAAGAAACGCCGCAGCCCCAATTACCTATCTTCCTTTCGCGAAATTCGTCCTTGCTTACCGATATGTATAGATATCTACAATCGAGCATCGTTCAGATGACTTGTTTTTGTTCCGCAGATAGAGTTGCAGGCTTATATAGGAGTACGACCACGATCGCCCAGATCATCACGATAACACTCAGAATGATGGCAGCCAAACCCTCACCGGCGTTCGAAGCCGTGATGAAATCGAAAGAGCCGTGCCACAGCAATAATATCAACACGCTCCCCCGACTGCTGTTGTACAGCCAGGTAAACACGATCGTGCCCGCCGCCAAGCTCAGCAGCCAACCGATAATGAATGAGCTATCCAGGTTGTAAAAGAACATCGGCCAATGCCACAACGCCCACAGGATCGTCAGGATCAGTGAGGCCGCTAATGCGCTGCGATTTCTCTGCAGCCGAGGCAGGGCGAATCCCCGCCAACCAATTTCCTCGCCCAAACCGAACGTGAAAATCCACAGAAGCAGCGCCGTCCCCGGATACAAATGCGGAAGAAAATGGACTTGTCCCAGAAGGTTGAAGTCCTGCCAACTCCCCTCAATAACACGCCGGACGACGGCAACCAAGGCAAAAAGCCAGAGAGGAGAAAACGCAACAATCCACCAGATGGGTCTCACCCGCCATTTGATTATCCGGGAAAACAGCTCTTTCAACCCGTCCCGTCCATTAACCAACCAAGTCATGAACAGCGCGGCCAAGGCGGGACCGTATGCGTACAAGTAGTGCAAGGAAAACGGAAGACTTAAATGGATGACCCCCTGCGCTTCTAGCGCGAGGGGCACTCCAACGACCCAGGAAAAACCATACGCCAGCAAAAAATAGCCGATTAACTCGTTCTGTCCCGCCAACGCACGAAGTGCCTTCATTAATACCTCCCCGCCGTTCAATTTTCCGTCGATTGTCATCGTGCTGCCTACTGGAAATCGGAACGGATGACGGACGGCCTTATAACCCGCTCCTCGGCACCGCCACTTCGAGGTCCGAAAGCGGATAGGACGAGCATGGATGAATAAAACCGAACTGCCGATCCGCCGCCCTCGTTCCGTCGCCATCCGGATATACAAATACATCACCGGAAACGAGCAGCGTGTGGCAGACTCCGCACGTCCCCGAGCGGCACTCGGACGGCGGGGCCAATCCTGCCCGCTCCATGGCCACGAGCACCGTTTCCGCCGCCAGAGCGGGTATGACCATCGTGAGTCCGCCAATCCTGACCGTTAATTCAAAACTCTTATTTACCGCCGTCCGTGGAAAGCCCGGCGCATTGCTGACGTCGCGCGCCTCGCCGTACACTTCGTTGCGGATGCGTCTGGGGGGCAGCCCGAATGCAGCCAGCTCCTGCCGGACAAAATCGTACATCGCCTGGGGACCGCAGATGAAGAATGTGCTCTCGTCCACGTCGGCGTACTTTCTAATCAAGTCGGCAGTGATGAATCCTTGCTCGCAATCGGGCAGCGGCGCTTCGTCGCAGCTCAGCACGTGTACGACCTTGATCCTGCCGGCCGACTTCGCTTCAAGTTCACCAAGCTGTTCGTAGAACACGATGTCGTCCTTATCGCTGCTGCCGTAGAGCAGCAGCAATTCGGCATTCATATCCCCGTAGATGATTTCCCTCGCCATCGAGCAGAAAGGAGTAACTCCCGAACCGCCGGCCAGCCCAACGATCTTGTTCCCGTCCCGAATGGGCTCGTGATAGAACCGGCCGCATGGACCTGAAGCCACGATTTTGGTCCCGACGTTCCAATTGTCCCAAACGTGCGAGGTGAAGAATCCGTCGTCGATTTTACGGATGGTGATGTCGTAAAAACCGTCGGCGCCCAATGCCTCGCGAGGTGCGGAGGAGATCGAATACGGCCGGGCGATTCTGACCCGATCGATATCGGCCTTCAGGCTTAGGTACTGCCCCGCTCGGAAATACGCCAATTGCCGGGTGTCCGATTCGGGATCGGGTACCAGGCGGAACGTCCTGGTCGATTTGGTTTCGTCGTGAATTTCGCTGATCAACAGGTTCTGGCGTTTCGGATGAAGCTGCGCGGCCAACTCGTTCACCGGACCCGGATCGACAGGTTTCGACGGGGCCGCGGCAAAGCGCTTACCGCGCGAGGAGCGTAAGCGGATGAAACCGAACAAATCTCGAAGGGATCCCTTGACGCTGATCTTCATGCTGCCCCTCCCCTTGCTTTCATCTCGCGTATCGTCAGCAGCGCACCCACCTGGCCCGACAAGAAACTGCTGCTGTACCCCAGGCAGCGGAAAGCGGAACCACCGCTGAACTGCAAACCGCCGATATGTTGGTCGTCCGACAACATCATCATGCGCGGCAGCAGTGAGTCCCACGGTTCCGGTTCGTAGCCGTAAATATTGCCGTCGTAAGATCCCGTGTATCGGGCGAAGGTCTGGGGGGTCGCCACTTCGAATTCCTCGATGTGCTCCCGCAGCGAGGCGCCGGTGGCGCACTCGAAATCGGCGATCAAATCTGCGGCAATCTTGTTTTTCATACGGACGTAATCCTGCGGTTTGACGTCGTGCCAGGCTTCCGGCCGGTAGAGCGTGGTGATGAAGACGATCGACGTGCCCGGCGGCGAACAATCCGGAATGGCGTTGTTCAGGCATACCACGGCCTGCAGATCGGGGGCGTCCAGCGTTCTGAACGATTCGTAGCCGGCCGCGGTATTCATGCTGCGGTAGACCAGATAGCTGTATTCCCGCAGCCCGATCTCCTCCGCTGGAGCGTCCAATCCCAGGTAAACCACGAAGCCGCTGAGGCCTTGCAGTCGAGCGTTGCACTCCTGCAGCGCGATCGCAGGAACCTCGGATTTCGGATGGATCAACTGGTTGTAAACGAGCGTCGGGGACGCATTGGCAACAACGTATTCCGTTTCGATGCGGTCCCCATGAGAAGTCACCACGCCGACGACCTTTCCGTCATCGACGAGTATCTCTTCGGCGCGCGTGTTGTACTGGATGTCGCCGCCCAATTCACGGATTCGGGCATCGAAGGCCAGCGCGATCTCGTGCGAGCGCTGACGGGGAATCCAGGCGCCGAAGGTGATGAACTTGATCAACATACCACCGAAGATCGTGAAGTTGGCACGATTGGTGGGCACCCCGATGTAGGACCATTGCGCGTGCATGATTTTCCGTGCCTGTTCGGGGACGTCGAGCGCCTCGGCCACCTGATCGACGGTGTACGGCGCGGTCTTGAGGAAATTGGTGTGCCGGCTGAGCAGGTGCTTTCGATCGGGATTGCCGCGAGACTTGCCCACGTAGGCAAGTCCCTCCAGGACCTCCTGGCAGAGCCCGAGGTACTTCGTCACAGATTCCCTGCTGCCTGGAACTTCTTCTTCGAGCGCATCGACGAAGGCGTCCACGCCGTAGGGCATGGTGACGTCCAGCGCCTCTTCGGGATCGGTGAGGATCAGGCGAAACGCCTCGGGCACTTCGACCCAATCCAGGTAGATGCCCAGTTCATCCTCGAAAAATTGGCGTACGCTGCCGCTGTTCGTGGGGGATCCGATGTCGGCGAACTGATGCAGGGAAACTTCGAACTCGAACCGGCCGCGGCGGAAGCTGGAGGCAAAGCCGCCCGGGATGTTGTGCTGCTCCAGGAGCAGAATGCGCTTCCCCGCCACCGCCAGGCGCGCCGCGGAGGCCAATCCGCCGTTTCCTGCGCCGACGACGACGCAGTCGTATGCCTGCTGGATTTGTTGTGATCGGGATCCATTCGCCATGGAATCTCTCCTTCGTCGAATAAGAACGTCGGACTTCTTTCCGAAACGTCGATGATATGTTGCCGGAATTATATTCGCTCGTTCATATGCATTCCTTAATCGTTAACAAATAGGGTATGAAGTAAAGAAATTTTCAGTCAAGTCACTAATCCTTGACCGATGATAAATCAACCCCATCATAAACCTCGAACACCAGCCAAAGAATACATGGCAATATTGGAAGTAAATATCGTGATCCTTCCCAGACTCGAAAATCGAAACCGCTTCCAACCAATTCTCCGACCGAAATAAAGAGTAAGGGAATGAAGAGAAGCCCAGAATACCAAGCGTGATGTAGCGAATATACCAGTTAAT
>JARRPX010000036.1:43926-90391 GCA_037382465.1 Anaerolineales bacterium
TAAAACACATTGAACAATGACGTTGCCTTAAAAATAGTAAATGGTGCATTCAATATAATCCAACCAAGCCCCGGGCTTACTGGAGCTTCACCAAGAAGGGTAATATCATATGGTGCAATTCCCTGCCTCATAGCAAGAACCGGAACTTGCATGGCATCGTCCCCGGTTCCACCCCGATATAGACCCTCCTTCTGGGAATACATAAATGAACCAACTAGCCAAATGACGAATAGAAGGAGTACTGGCAGGGTTTTTATGGATAAGACCCGTTTTATCAATGGGAATGAATCAATCCTTATCAGGGCACAGAATATGAATAAGAATACTAGGCTAGATAGGATCAATACCAATGACGGAAAAGGAATAGACGAAGCGACATAATAATTCCGTAACGAAGGCACCTGTACAATTAGGACAAGTAACCACAACCGCGTGTCTTTCAAACACATCAACCCTCTATTCTTCAAGAGCTTCATTTGCACGATGCCTCAGCTGTTTTTCGAATGTCATATCGAATAATTTACAAGACGAGATATTCGCAGGCTCATACCCAGTAAGATACAACACCCAGTAACCTTAGTTGCTTCGCGAATGATGGGAGCGAAAAGTTTGATATTCACTCTACTTCTGTTGTGGTGAATAGAGAGAATAAAATCAATCATATCCTACGAAAACGATGGTGAACTCGGAATAATTAATTATTATGCCCCCGAGGCAAGATCGGATAGATGTAGTCCTGATCTGCCGAGGACCCATTGATTTGAACTTTCAAAACCTGCCGAAGTGCGAACGGTCTTGTCCTTAAACGAAAAGACGTATTGGCGCTTGAACTCCCTTTTAATCGTGAAGTTAACCACCCCATCCTCCACGAGCGCAACCAGCGATAATTGCGTGGGGAAATCGCCGCCGGACTGTGAAACCGTTTCGAGGATTGAAAATCCCCGTTCGACGTTGAACAAATTTTTGGACTCGGCGAGCATACTGTAGCACGCTATATAGCGATCAGATCCGACACCGTCAACTTCTCGGTAGTCTCGACTGACAAAGTCAGACAGGGGAAAGTTCGTCAGAACCATGAAATCTTCGCCAACGTCTTCTAAGAGTATGGTAGATCTTCCCGGTTCGACTACGCAGGCACGACGACCTGTGCCAGCGATCATGCTGTGCACGCTGATCTGGGGAACGTTGACTACCGTCTTGTCCTGTAGATATCCGCCCAGATCAGCGAGGTCGAGTTGTTTTCCCAGGATCCCGTCAAAAAGCCGGATAATGTGCACGCAATTTTTCCCCCGCCGATACACTCCGGCATCGATGGGATCCACCATGAGCAGGTTAACAAACGTGCCGTTGTCGTTGATGCCGATTGCCGGTAAGAATCTGGAATTCTCCTGCTGGAAGACAATGAGTTGATCATCCCCCCGCAAACCGAGTTTGATGGCGCGGTCGGAGATATCGAAGTTCATGCCGATGTAAGTCTTTTCTGCGTAGAAAACAAAACTCGTGCACATGGTAAACGATCCACTTGTGAGGCAAATTTATCGAAAACGTTGATTTATCAGAATCTCAATCATTATTACCCAACGGTCTGGAACACAACTGCGATCGGCAGACTATGCGCTATTGGTCGATTTCCCACAGATTGTAGATAACCCCGAACGGATCTCTTACATAGCAATCCTGGCTCTTGCCGCGCCAGCGAAGGACTTCACAACCATGCGCCACAAGTTCCTTCCGGGCTCGTTCAAGGTCTTCGACGAACAACTCCATCACCGGTCCGCTGATTTCTTCATCTTCGATGACGAACAAATTAAGCGGATGGGCATCATGATCGCCGAGTGCCGGATCGTCGGAGCGATTTTCAAACCCGAGCACATCGGAATAGAATCTAACCGCATCAGAAAAGCGATCCGTTCTCACGGCCACGTTCGGACTCATCGTGAATTTCATACCGCCACTCCTTTCTCAATCGAATAATATAATTTCTCCAAAACACCGTTTTTATCTTCGCCAATCAACGGCTCCAGCGCATATGAATGACGTTTGCCAGACCTGCTTCACATCGCCGAGCGATGCCGTGGTTTGCGCCGGTGACGAGTGCGATATGATTCTCTAGGTCGTAAGGAAGCCGGTCGTTGGAGGTGAGCATGGACACCCTCTGGACGCGATGGTCAAACGGCGATCGTACTCGTCCTGCGTTCATTCGACACAAGCGGGAAGCTTGACTTTACTAAATGTACTTCCAGCATCACGACGATCGAAACTTATTCGATATTTTCCGATCTCAGAGTACAAGGACTACGTTGTCGTCCTTTCGTCTGCCTTCACCTGAATCAGATCAAATACAAATTTACGCTTTGCATCCGCCAGGAACGCCGACACAGGTGAATCCGGACGAGCGTCGAAGAAATCTCTGGTAATCGGATTTTCGTTGACGTACGTCTTCAGAATCGGCGCTGCGGATTCCGGCAGCAATTCGCGAATCTGATAATCATTCCGGTCGGCGCCCCTGGATAACCGAATGGTCCCCGCAGCCCGAGCGTTCTTGACCCAATCGACGTCCCCATAAGGCGCCACAAGCCAACGATCGTTCCCTTCTTCTACCAGCACCACAGGCACCGAATGCAGCCGCCCGGATTTACGACCGGCGACGGTCAGCAAATAATATCTCCCGGGCGCAATTCCCAACCGCAGCAGCCAGATAAAAATACGGTTGACAACGCGCCGGATGAAATTGTATCGAAATTCACGAGCCATCAATGTCCCCTGTTTACGGCCGATGTTATCAACTGGCCTGTATGTATACTCCCCATCAAGATAGTAGATGCGGTTGACAACTCCTTTACTCCCCCAGCCGATATCCACTTTTCTCCCAGGCAGCGCGTATTTCCGGATTGCGCTGCAGATACGCATCTACGTATTCCTTGCGCACCGTGTTCAGCGGACAAGAGAAATTAATGCAGCGACTGCAGATGGATCGCCGCAAGCTGTAAATCCCACTGACCACCGCAGCCAGACCGATGAAACTCAACAAATACTCCCGTCCCATCAGGAGAAAGACGAACGGAAAGGCAAACCAGATCAATCCGCCCAAGAGAAATTGCATTTGTTCCGATTTGCTCATCGGACCGGGTTTGAATTTGAAGATCTTAATTACCCCGCTGTTGGCATGGCAGTGCAGAACGCGGCTGTCCTCGGCCCACATGGGGCAGTGCCGGCACAAGACACGCGCTTCCCACACGAAGAAAAAGAAGATGGAATATGCGAGCCACCAGAACAGGAGCATACCGTAGCGGGCACGAATCGTCCCGGCGATGACGGTGACTGCAAACGGCAGCAGGAGCATCAAGAAATGGACCAGGTCTTTCGACTCATAGCGACACATGAACTCGCCCTGGATCGAACAATAGTCGCACTCCGTGGCTGGCTTCCATGTACAAAGCGTTATTGGGGCATTCGGTGAATGGATTTCGATCGCATCTGACATGGGAACCACCTCTTGATCAATTTCTATCGTTTCCCACAGGCCTATGCACCTCTCGACTCTGCCCGTCTTGGATACATTATAGAACCAAGTTGCCCGAATCCACTCATCCGCCGCGGCCGGATAACCATTTTCTCTAGCTCAGGATCGATTTCAACCCCACGGCCCAGGCACGGATCTCTTCCCAATCGCGCAGGTCGCTGGCCGGCGCGTCCCCGGCAAGAATCTTGATCATGAAACCCAATTTCGATGGATCGTATTTCCCCCCGAACAGCTTGAGGCTCGCGGGCTTGAACCAGGGGTGCTTCGCCAGCGCGTTGTCGAGTTGATCTTGCGAGTTCTGCCATTCCTGCTCGTCGTGCGGTTCGTGAACGGGACCGAGTGCGAAGACAGCCACCGGGCGATCGCCGAGCGCCGCACGATGGCGCGAGAGGAAGCGATGGGCGTCCTTGTGCCAGCGGAACATGAAAAGCGGTGCCCCGAGCACGATGCCGTCGTACTTTTCGATCTCGCGTACCTCTCGTGCAAACCGTAAATCGACTTCAAATCCATTTTCGCGCAGCGCATCGGCGATGGCTTCGGCGACTTCCTGCGTCGAGCCGTAGCGCGTGGCGTAGGCGACCAAAATCGATGGTGACACAGTACACTCCTTCTACGATGTTTAGATAATGGACTTCCCGGTCAGCGACCCAAGCGCGATAGCTGCCGGTAGATCGAGAAATACCAGATGATCAGAAGAACGGCGTTCGGAAGAATTACGAGCAAGGCGATGATCTCTGACGACGTCAACGCTTGCCGCAAATAGTCGAGCAGCGAAAGGACGTTCGCTGCAATCCCGACGTAAGCGGTGGACCTGCTGAAGGATTTACTGCGCAGCATGCTTGCAGAGACGATCCATCCTGCGATCGAAACCAGGAAGAGGCCCACGTTGAATCCGCCGACGGTCCGTTGGTTTGTGTTGGCCAACAAAGCTTGCCCCGCAGCGACGAAGATGGATTTCTGTGCCTCTGTCGCTGCAGCCGCGTGTTGGTCGCTGAGGGAAAGCATCGCGAACGGATTGTTCGTGGCCAGGAATACCGCAACCCCGATCAGCGCCAGGGTTACCGCGATCCTCATGCGGGTCCGATCGACATTCTTGAGCGCGCTGTAAAACGCCAGGAAAACGATCACGAACATGACGTACATCACGACTTCCAATCCCCAAAACTGGAGAAGTCCCACGAGCCGATTTCTCTGGAAGAGTGCGAACCATTCGACGACCGTTCCCGGCAGGGGCGAGATCGATTGAGCGATCACCTCCCCCAGCGTCACCGCTGCGGCGATAAAGGCGGCCGCAGCGCCAATCCGGAATATATCCCCATCGGATTGTTCGACACTCGGGCTGTTTTCTCCACGTTCCATCGTCCATCATCCTTTCATTTCTTTCCAATGATTCAATCCGCACGGCGCCGGCTCACCAGAACGCAACGCCGTATCAGCCGGCAAACATTGCGAAATAGGATATCGCAGTACTAATCACTGTCAAGGCCACGCCGGCTACGATACCTACCGGAATCGACTTCAGCATGTGCTTCTTCATGGACTCCGCACCCATGTCGTCGGGCAGTCTCAGGAACTCCGGCCGCCAAACGCCGATGACCAATCCATCGATGACGAGTGTATCGAAAAGAAAGAGGATGATGTAATGTACGAAGTTCAACAGGAATAACACCATGAAAGGGATCGTCAGACCGCTGCGAGCCAGGCCATAGTAATTGGCCAAGATTTGAAAGCCCACGATGATCAAGAGCAAGAGCAGCATGTTTAGAATGCCGCTGAGCGGGATACGCTCCTTCAACGTACCGTCCTGCTTTCGTGCGGTATACACCAGTCCGCCTCTGAAGACGGCGAAGACGTAGATACAGAATGCGAAAGCACCGACAGCACTCCAAACGATAAGGTAGCGAATGGCGATATCCAATGTCATCTGAACCTCCGGGTTGAGCGCTTGACTATACAGATAGGATGGTATATCATTTTTCTAAGAAAGTTAGGCATGGCTAATTTTATCCCCATACAGCAGGAAAATCAATACTGCCCACGAAAAGGGATGTCATAGAAAACAAAGGTTTACGATGGAAAAAAAGAAGAGCAAATTACCCTATCTGGTAACGATCGTCATCCTGGCGAGCATCATCTCCGCAATCGTGCTCGCTGCGGGAAGATGGGATTGGATCGAGATGTGGATTTTTCTGGCCACGTATTTGATCGTTTTTATCGCCTGGGGGATGTACCTGAAATTCAAAAAACCCGATTTGCTGCAGGAAAGGGTGACCGCCTTCGGTAAGGGGAAAAAGTGGGATCGGATTCTGATCGGCATTTATTGGATCCTGATTCTCGCGTTTCTGTTTACGGCGTCATTGGACGCCGGCCGGCATCAGAACTTCGTTACACCCATTCCGATCAAAATCATATCTATGGTTTTCATCCTGGCGGGATACGCACTCGGGTTTTGGAGTGGAATTGCCAACGAGTATCTGTCGAGTTTCGTACGCATCCAGGAGGAGCGTGGCCATCAGGTGAGCCAGGCGGGACCCTATCGTTTCATCCGGCATCCGATGTACGCAGGCGATATTCTCAGCTACCCCTTCGTGGCGCTCTTTCTGAACTCACTCTGGGCCCTTATACCGGCGGCCTTGATCATCGTGCTGTTTATCGTGCGTACCTATCTGGAGGACACCACTTTACAGCGAGAGCTCGAGGGCTACTCTGAATACACGCAAAAAGTCAAATATCGCCTGGTACCTTACGTTTGGTGATTTTCCGAAGTGAAACAATGGATACTCAGGGTGGACCTATCTGCTTACCCCAGGCGCCCCATCTTCCAAACGATATCCGATGCAGCAGGTAATCGAAGGTGTTGCCCGTTAGATTCCCAACCCGGATCATGCGCAGCGCCAGTTCGATCATCGCGAGGACGTTTTCCCCATAACGCGCTGCGACTTGCTCTCGCACTTGTGGCTCTGGTTCCGCATCCATCTCCGCCCAATGCTGTGCGTACAGCATGGCCGGAATTTCCTCGGCCGGGCTTCCTTCGAAGAGTCCTTTGCCCAACGCCTCGATCTCTTCTCCCGAAATTCCCTGCGAAAGCGCTGCCCGGGCGTGGCCGTACGAACAGTAGCGGCAGCGGTTCACAGCGGTGACTGTGAGCATCAAGCGCTCGCGGAATGCCGGTGCGACGACGTCGCCGCGCACCAACGTGCGGATGTCTTTTCGACGAGAGACGAGAATCCGTACGTCGGTCAGGAATTCGTTCAAACTGCGATAGAGTCTGCGATTGAATCCAGCCATCTTCAACCCCGCGAAACGATCGAACCTCCAGGCACCGATCTGACGCAGGCAACCTTCCCTTTGAATTATAAACGTGACTGAACCAGCAGCGCCCTACTTCTCACCGGTAATACAAAGGAAATCTCTGTGGCGGTCTGCTGCTCGATTCACCTCGAGTACGTTAAAACCGGCCGCCTCCATCATTTGAAAGACTTCTTCACCGCGATACAGTGAAATGCCGTTTCGCACAAAGCTTTTACCTTCGAGTGATTGTTTGCTGGTAAAACAGACGACCAGTCTGCCGCCATCGACCAGTACCCGATACATCTCGTCCATGCCGCGTCGAGCATCCGCCCAGTAAAAGATCGAATTGACCGTGCAGCATTTGTCGAAGCACCCGGATGAATAAGGCAGCGTTTCCACCTGCCCGCAGCGGACTTCGAGTCTGCCGGCATCGATCAACGGGCGGTATCGCCGCTTGCAGGAAGCGGCCATCCCTTCGGAGACATCCACACCGGCCAGGAAACCCAGCGTCACGACATCGGCCATTCGTCCCAACAGGTAGCCGCCTCCAAAGCCCACCTCGAGCACACGGTCGTTTGCCGCCAGGTCGAGATGATCGAAAGCGAATTCGTTCAAAGCGGAATTTCTGCGGTTCCACAACCGTGCCAATAGCCAACTATAAATGCCGCGTGATGGAGAACGGAGCTGATTCGAGAGGAATTTTCCCAACATGGCCGAAGGCTTTTCGTCATCCATCCGGAACTTCTGTCACTTCATGCTGCTCCGAAGTGGCGGGCAACGGTCCTTATCGTCAACGCTCTTCGGACATCCGCCTCGTAAATGTCTACGGGCCTGCCGCGCGTTATACCTTGCTCGACCGTCCGAAAAAGGTACAGACGCATTATAAGGTATTTCCTTTCGAAATCATCGACGAGAAAACCAGGTCACCTCTCGCCGAGATCCGGACGCAGCGCAGCCCCAGCGCTTGACAAAGCCCCGAAGTGGCGGTTAGAATATCTCGATTGAACGTTCATTCGTTTCACTCGTAGGATAATCATGAGCCCAGGCGAAACGGAAGTGCCCGAGAAACGAGCCGCAATTATAACGGCGACTTTGGACCTGATCGCCAGGCGCGGATTCCACAACACGCCTATGGCAATGGTCGCCAAGGAATCCGGCGTGAGTGCAGGCACGATTTACCATTATTTCGCCAGCAAGGAGGATTTGATTTTCGAGTTGTACAAGGAGATCAAGTCCAATATGATTCACGCCGTTTTAGCGGATTACTCGGCGCAGACTCCCTTCCAGGAACGATTCGTCCACTGGTGGCGGCAGCTCGTTCGTTATTACATCGACCATCCAAAAGAAACCAAGTTCCTGGAGCAATTCGAGATATCTCCCTATTACGACCCAAGGCTGCAGGAGATCTTTGCGGATGATCTCATGCCCTTCATCACCTCCTTCTTTATAGTGGGCATGCAAGACGGCGAATTGAAGAACATACCGCTGGAAATCAGCGTCGAGTTGAGCTTTGGCGTCGCCATCTCTCTGGCAACACAACATATTCGCGGCACGATCGAACTCGATGACGAGACGATCGACGATGCCGCCAACGCCTGTTGGGATGCAATCGCAAAGTAAAATTTTTTAACACGTATAGAATGAACGTTCATTCTATATATCAAAGAGAGGAGAAAGGGATGAAATCCAAATTTACACTTGAAGGCATGCCGAATCTGACCGGCAAAGTCGCCATCGTCACCGGTGCAAACCGGGGCATCGGCTACGAAACGGCGGCGGCGCTTGCAGCCAAAGCCTGCACGGTGATACTCGCCTGCCGCAACGAGGATAAAGGCAAATCGGCGCTTCAAAAAATCGTGCGGACGTATCCGTTTGCGAAAGTCGAATCGATTCGCCTCGATCTCGCCGCCCTCGTTTCCATTCATCGCTTTGCGATGGAATTCAAGCGACGCCACGATCGATTGGATATGCTCATCAATAATGCGGCGATCATGAACGTTCCCTTCGAAAGGACGGTCGACGGTTTTGAATCGCAGTTCGCCGTCAATCACCTGGGGCATTTTGCGCTCACCGGTCTGCTGCTCGAGCGCATCATCGATACACCCAGGGCAAGAGTCGTCACGGCGAGCAGTTGGGGGCATCGGTTTGGCGTAATCGATATTGACAATCTTAATAGCGAGAAGCGACACGATCCGGATGGCGCTTATGCGCGCAGCAAACTCGCCAATTTGCTGTTTACTTACGAACTGCAGAGGCTTATCGAACGCGCCGGCGTCGACGCAATCGCCACGGCGGTCCATCCTGGTTGGACGGCGACCCACCTTCCGGATGGTTGGAGTTCATCCAAATTTCGCCTGGATTGGTGGTTGATTCGGATGCTGAACCCGATTCTCGGCCAGCCACCGAAGATGGGCGCTCTACCCACGCTCTATGCGGCAACCGCACTGGACGTTCGAGGCGGCGGTTATTACGGTCCCGGGAGTTGGGCAGGACTGCGCGGGCATCCAAAGTTGTTGCGATCCGGCGGTCGTTCCTACGACACAGAGCTTGCCGTCGAGCTTTGGAAAGCATCCGAGCGTTTGACCGGCGTTAAGTATGACTGGTTCGCATCATCGACGGAAAGGAAGCGGGTCAAAATGGGCGAGGCCCTTAACATTGAACGATGATCGACCTCGATTGCGTCGAACCTTCCCGCAATGGTGCTATTTTTCTATACGCATCCGAAGAAAAGCATTCAAGAATCTTCTCTTTGTTCTCGAATTCGATCACGATCATTCTGTCCGGAGACCAGTCGCCGGAAACCGAGTGAATCGACTCCGAGCGGAAAATGTATCGTCCTCCGAAGCGCTCTCCTATCGGGGCAGCTCTTTCGACGTACTGCGCATACAACTTGGGCTTTTCTATCTCGATCTCGGCGATGAAATAAGCCGGCATGTCATCTCCTTGCCGCACAGTTTGGATTCGGCAGCACCTGCATTCTACTTTTCGCCCGTTGAAAGCCAGCGGGCACATTCTCCGCCCAGCTTCTCCCGCGCCGTTTGTTCGTAAGCATCGATATCCGCTGCTGAAAGCATATCCCGCCAGCGGCCGTTGACACCCTTGTGCATGAAACGCTTTCCACCCCCCTTGAAAATATCTCCCCCAAACGGAACGCTTTGATCGGCGTGGGCTTTCATGTACGCAAAGGAACAATGCTCAAGAATAACATCCCACTTTGTTGCATCGAGGGCGATCTCGAGAAACGCCGCGACGCGCCGGATTTCCGTAGGCATGTCCCGTTTGAGATTCGAAAAATGAAGCAGCATTACGTTGGGGAGATCGCGGATCTCCCACCACGAGCGAACGTGCTCCCAATACGGCCACCACGGGTAGCCGTCCATCGACATCCAATCGCGAAAATAATCGACTACGGAGGATGGGGGTTCCCCCAGTGGCGGACCCGTTCGTTCGGGCACGCTGTCGATCGATTCAACGACGTCTTTTTTCATGATGCAATGATGGTTGTACAAGCTCCACAGCACGTCGCGCCCATCCCGGCCAACGTAGATGTATTTCGCCCCGGGTGAGATTACCAGCATATCTGCGGGAAGATGGCTTTTTAAAAAGCGGCGGTGTGTCTGTTTATCGGCAATTTCCAATCGCTCTTCTCTGGACGGAAAACGACAATCGATCCAGGGAGACACCTCCGACAAGACGATGCCTTCCGCTCCGTTCCAGATCAACTGCGCCACGATCTGCTGCACCCATGTCGATCCGGACTTCGAATAGGAAACGATGAAAACATCATCCTTACGGAATTCGAACTCATTCCAGATCGTCGGGTCCAGCAGATGGTGCCAGTGTTCCCGCTTCTTTCTAGGATATTCGCTCAACTTTCGCTTCATCTCATTTTGCCATCCGGCAGCCTTGCAGCAGGTTATCCTGCGCCGGGAAAGCCGCTGTCCAAATCAAAGGCCGATCCATTTATCGATTGTGGGCGGATGGTAGACCTCGAATTTCTCGAGCAGCGTTTCCGGATCATCTTCAACGATGATCATCGAAAGGTATTCCTTTTTGAGCAGCTGCTCATCCACCGCATGGTCGAGAAATCCCAAAAGCCGTCGGTAAAACTGATGCGTGTTCAAGAAACCGCAGGGTTTTGGGTGCATTCGCAGCTGCGCCCAAGTCAACGCCTCGAAGAACTCCTCGAGTGTCCCAAAACCGCCGGGCAGCGCGATGAAACCGTCGGCCAACTCCGCCATCACACGCTTCCGCTCGTGCATGGAAGCGACAATCCGCAGATCGGACAACCCCTCGTGGGCAACGCCCTTATCCAACAGGAAACTGGGCATTACGCCGATGACTTCGCCGCCTTCCGCCAGGACGGTATCGGCAATCTCGCCCATCAACCCCACCCTTGCACCCCCGTAGACGAGATCCAGCTTTTTGCGAACCAGAAGACGGCCCAATTGGTGTGCAGACTGCACGTAATCCGGCCGGCTGCCTCGACTCGATCCGCAAAACACGCAAATTCTTTTCATGGAATACGTCGGATCCTTCGAATTATATAAATTCCTCGTTCTTTTTCGCCCTCACGGTGTTAACTGCCAAAGGGTTGCTCACAGATTGTTACTTTTCATTTTTCCGACAACGAAGTATAACGCAGACTTTGTAGATCGAGGATTATATTGGGGCGAACCCAGGTCTTGGTGATTGCTAGAAATTTACCGGCTTGCTCTAGCGAGAAAAAGCTGTAAACGGATTGGATTGCGTGAGCTGGCGGATCGTTCCTTCCGAAACGCCTGCCGCCCGTAATTTGGGCAGAAACTGCTCGGATAGATACGTGTAGGACTTGGGCGTGCCGCCGCCCGGCAGCGCCGGATCGTACCAGCCGCGATCCTGACTGAGCAGCAATCGACCCGCGAGACCAGCATCCAACAATCGACGTATATTCTCAATGTCTCTCTCATCCTGACTTCCGATCCAATCGTACTCCAGCCAGGCGCCTCGCCGAGCCATTTCCAGATGCAACGAAAAATTCGGCTCGGCCTGCGTGTGAATCCAGATGAAGCGATCGGCCGTATATCCCACCGACTCGATGATATCGAGTTGATCTCGAACGACACGCCCTCGGATCGTATGACTGCCGATCACCGCATTCGTCTCGCAGCCGGCCGCTGCCGCAGCCCGCAGGACTTTGGCTTCGCAGTCGGTGATCCCCTCGTCGCCGGCGCTCAGTTTGATCCAGCCCGCTCGCACCCCGCTCCCTTCGATTTCGCCCTGTAATTCACCCAGCATCCAATCCGTCAACCGCGCTCCGCTGGCGTCGCGGACCCAATCCGGAATCCACGGTTCACGGTAAACGCCGGTTGGGACTACGACCGGCAAGTCTGCAGCTTCGGACACGGCGCGATCGAGATCGGCGCGCCTTCCCACGCCGACGGTGCTGCATTCGACGATGGCGGTAACCCCGGCTGCTTTTGCGTTGCGCAGTTCAGGCGCCATGAGAAGCACGACGTCCGCACGATCGGCCTGCGCGTATCCGGGCGTATCCCACGTGCGCAGATCGACGAAGATGTGCTCGTGCGGCAAGATCATATTCAGATCTGCGGAAGTCCTGGGGCCAAGTGTCGTAAAGATTTGCATTATCGCAATCTACCCGAACTAGCAGTTAGTCGATATCCAGGCTTCCGTCCTGCTTGAAGCGCCAATTCTCCCAGGACATGACTTCCCAATAGTAACCATCCGGATCTGCGAAGTATCCGTGATAACCGCCCCAAAAAGCGCGCTGCGGGGATTTCACGATCGTCCCTCCCGCCTTTTCCGCCTGCTGCAGGATTCGATCGACCTCCCCCTCGTTCCGGGCGACAAAACCCAGCGTCGTGCCCGAAAAGCCCTGGCCTTGCGGAGGATCGTTCTCGTCGATGTCCTCGGCCAAGGACCCCTTGGGGCACAGCGCAAGGGTGAGCCCGTCACTCTGAAAGAAAACGATCGGCGGATCGCTTTCGTCTACCGTGGTCGAAAAACCCAAACCATCCCGGTAAAACTCGAGTGAGCGGTTAATGTCTTTCACTCCCAGGGTAACGATATGGACTCGGTTCACTCGTCTCTCCATTTCCAACGTTCCACACCAAATTATGGAATCAAGATGCGATAAAACTGAATTTTGCCTGCACGACAGTCTCGGGCGCTGCGTCTACTCGCACTAATCCAATGAACTTACATGAAATTCTTTTTGGACCGGCGTCGAAGATGTTCTTATCTGACTACATCCCTCCGAAGATTCAAACAGGAGGATGGCTGGCGATTCATTGGATGATGCACTCAGGAGGGCGTATGACGCTTCATTGCAGATTGTAATCCGACGATTCCCCCCACGAAGGCGAGGACTCCCAGGGAAAAATAGACGACGTTCCCAAGGTAAGGAATCGGCAGTTGAAGCAAGAAAACGATCCACCCGTCGAGCGTGGCGATGACCACTCCCCCTGCGGTCAGCAAACCCCCGACGATCGCGACGAGCGACATGATGACCAAAAGCGGTCTGCGCCGGGCGGCGATCGCCTCGCCTTGATTTTGCTCAACTTGATGCAGAAATCTCTGCGCTTCCGTCCAGTCCATCCCCGATGCATTACAGATGGACATAAGGATATCGTTTCGACTCCGGTGCCGGGACAAATCCCGCACGACGTGTTCCGTAAGCGTTGCTGGATCCATTTATGAAATCTCCATCCTAAAAGATATGTGATGTCGTTGGAACAAGAAGATCGATGCCGAATCACGCGTTGGCAAAATAATCATCAACGTCGCCACTTTTGGCTTCGCTGAGAAGACTACTCAATTCACCAAGATGGAAAAGGCTGTGCCGCAGCAAGAAAATCGCCACACCCATCTTCGTCTTTCCAGCCCATTCGAATTTCGTGTTCTTGCCTTCGAAATCCATACCTATCAACCACAATGCGGTTTTTTCTCGCAAATCCCGGATACATGACAAGACGTCATCTTGTGTTGGTAGTTGACCTTCGCCTGTCTCATCCCATTCATCTTCGAATTGAATACCGGACGCAAAATGAGTGATCGTTTTGTCTTCAATATAGTATTGGACTGCCTTTAGAATATGAAATGCTATTCGAGCCGGGGTATACGATTTACGGCCTGTATGAAGCCAGGTCTCTTCATCAAACGCCTCTACGATTTTCTCAAACACTCTCCAGGAGTGTTCGTATTGTTTTACAAATTCATCTTGCACTGCTCACATCCTCATGCGAGCTCAAATTGCGAGAAGTGCATACCGCACGACATGGACGTTTCAGAATTTGATCTACTTATATCGGATTCATCAATAAACAATGTAACAGTGCGATGCTATCCATTTGCCGGAATAGAAAAAAGGAGTTCCTCGAGAAAGAACCCAAGATTATCTCGAGAACCAACGGAACCAGCCTCTTTTACTCGACGCGGGCTTCATATCCACGATAGCCTTCATGACCTGCTCGCGAAACTCCTGCGCAACGGGTTCCGTTCCCATGCCAATGTATCCACGAACGCGGCCTTTGGACTCCCCGATATATCCAAAGAGCTCCAAACCCGAATCTCTAGAAAAAATGGATTTGTATTCTTTGGCCCTTACCTGAGTTAAATTTGCCGCATTCGATACCATGCCCGTTCGATCGCCGCGCCGCACCCAGACCAGCCACTTGGAGGTGAGCAGCATCCAGGTGTGAATGAGCATGTCCTGCTCTCCTTCCAGCCAGGTGAGCAGTTTACTGGTCTTCTTCTTTTCAGTGATCGTTTCGCAACACGCCAGGGTTTCACGCTCCGGATCCCCCAGGTCGTGCTTCTGGAAGAAATCCCGAATAGCCTGGAGCGGTTCGTGGGGAATCTGACTCACTTTACATTCTCTCGTACTGCGTTCATAGCTGCTCATTGGAAAGTCCTTTCCGATCGTACAAACGCTGCATGCCTCGAAGTCGATTCTACTGCAGGACGCACGATTTGCCGATCAGCGATTATGAGAAGATTCCCCTCCAAGTAAATCAACACTTCATCAAGCACGAATACATTCTCCTGTTGTTGTTGAAGTTGTCAGCTGCAGCTTCGAGGATGCCTAAAATTACTGCTTGTGCTCCTTCGTCGCAACGATGATATCCTGATAGCCGAGGTAATCGTCCCTTCCGCACCACGAACCGTACGAGATACGTTCACGTGTGGTTCAATAAATCCGGCATCACGAGAACGACCAAGCCCGAGTTAGATTTTATAAAATTTGCCCTGTTTTTTATTAGCACAGCACCATCAGTCTCCTCACCACTATCGTTGGTTCGTCATAGGAATCGCTGGCTGCTTCTGCGCCCGGACGCAGAGAAAACCCGGCTCTTTGATGAGTTTTTCATAATCCTGCGGGTCCGATCGTTTGAATTCTTCCAGCGGTATGGGCTCGAGAATTCGCTCGAGCACGAAGCCGGCCGCGATGAGGGGGTTGACGATCGCCGAGAGCGGCCGCCTGTAAAATGGAACCTCAATTTCAAAACCGAAACCGGTCCAGATTTCCTTTTTGGCCTCCGTTTGGAAGTAGCCAGTGTCCTCCCGAAAGCGGCGATAGCCGCCGAATGGATGGCCGACGGAAAACACGAGTGTTCCGCCGGATTTGAGTACACGAAAGAACTCGTTGAAAACCGGATGCCAATCTTCGACATAATCAAGCGCAAGCGAACTCAGCACGATGTCGAACTCCTCATCGCTTGCGAAATCGAGTGGTTCTTCAAAGTCAGCCTGCAATACGAGAGCCGCCTCACCGACCCGTTTTTCAGCCAACGCGACCATCTTCGGAGATCGATCGAAGGCAACGACTTCAGCTCCCTGTTGAAGCAGGATTTTGGCATACACCCCGGGGCCGCACCCCGCATCCAATATCCGCTTTCCCTGCAATCCCGGCAGCAGCGAAAGGGTGGCAGGCCGTTCGTATAGCGCGTTGTGGGCTTTGGTTTCGACTTTCTCGGCGTACGCCTCGGCCAAATTCTCCCACGTTTCGTATCCCAGACGCGAATCGTCCATACAAATTCCCTCAACTAGCTCCCTGCAATCTATCGGCGTGATTCTTGAGGCTCTTTTCTCCCCGATCCTGCGCGGCACATCCGCATCTTCTCTTTGGAATTCGAGGACCCTGCTGTATCCACCTGGAAGCACCCATACTCGGCCCGGAGACCGGACCAGATCGCGCCCGCCCAATCTCCACCCATCAAGTCGTTCAGGAAGATTACTTCGTCCTCATCGTCCGCGATGAGTTCGCCAAGCTCCCGCGCACGGTCGAAATGGTTCCTGGCGCTTTCAGTTTTCCCTTGAAATGCATACGCGCTTGCCAACCCCTCATGGGCATAAGCCTCGTCAAAGTCCTCCATGGAATCTTTTTCTCGTTCCGTCAACTCCATGCACCACAAGGCGTGGACGAGGGCTTCCTCCGCTCGCTCGAGATCGAGAAAAACACGCGATAAGAGTTTCCAACCTGACACCAGTGGTAAAGCGAACTAAATGCGGCAATGAGCATTTCATCATTCTCTGCATCCGACCTTCGTTTTTTCTCCAACGACCCATACCTGCCCGTTTGCCAACTTGGCGAATTTGATGTGAGCTTCCTCCAGGGTATACCGTTCCTGTTCCGTCATCGCACACCTCGTATGATTACGCTACCTGACAGTCACAGTACTTGATTCGAATTCCAAGACCCGGTACCACAACCGTAAATGAAATAATGGGAAGTCTCTTCGATCGTGAACTGCCACCCAGTTTTGGCGAGTCTCTCTGATAGTTGAGCGGCATCGTAAAATACTTTCACGATTCTAAATTCGCGTCCATCATTTAGACGTCTTGATATGGTCGTGGCGTTCGATCCTTCCAACGCATGGTCTTGTGCGGTGGAAGTCGCATCGTAGCGAGAATCGATAAAAAATACCCGGCCCTTCGGTTTCAAGGCACTTTTTACCAGCGTCCAAAACGCCTCAAAACGTTCTGGAGGGACGTGCGACAACCAGAAGGCGAAGAAGATCGTATCGTACTGCTCACGAGGTTGCCACTCAAAAATGTTGGCTTGGAGGTAGTGCACTTTCGAAGAATTTACACGCGATTGATTGATCGCCAGGACTTCAGACACCGCATCGATCGCCGTGACTTGCGTCGCATGTTGAACGATTTGCGCCGTCCACAATCCCGTACCACAGGCAATCTCTAAAACGTTGCCGGCAGGCTCGAAGGCATGAAGCGCCCGGCTTACCTCTTCGACTTCGGAAAACCAACGTCGATTCAGGGCTTCACCTCGGTCATATCGGCCCTGACGATAGAACCATTCATCATATTCCCGGGACCGCGCCTGATAATACGAAATTTGCTCATTCAACATATTGTTCGGATCATCTGCATGCAAGTTATTCGGCTTCAACCTTCCATCCTCTTCGAACCATATCCTTCACCCGTAACCAATGTCCCCCAGCATGTAACCATATTTCCAGCGTACTTGCGGCCAACGGAAGCGGTCAATCCCTTTTCCTCACCAGGAAATGGGCATAATCGTTTCCCGTGCTTTCTTCTTCCAGCGTAAACCCCGCCTGGTCGATCCAAACTCGAATCTGATCCATCGAAGGATAATAATGGTACACGGCCAAACCTGCCAGATCTCCGGGAATCCCCGGCGGCGTTAACGACATCACCCGTTCGTAAGACCGCTCGACTTCATCGCCCAATTCTCCGAACACGACCGGCAGCCCCATCGCCCGTGCCCGTTCGTAGGAAGCCTTCAACTCTTCCGAGTCATACAGCTCTGCCGTGAAATACAACAAGCCACCCGGTTTCAATGTCTTGCAGAAATTTGCCATGATTTCCGGCCAGTCTTCCGGGCAAACGTTCTCCATCGCGTCCACGCAAATCACGCCGTCGAACGCTTCTAAAAAGTCCAAATCCTGCAGGCCCATCCGCACATATTTCACCTGTGGAAAGTGCTGCCTTGCCCTTTCCAACATCCCTTCAGATTGGTCGATGCCGGTCACGTCATGTCCCGCTTCCAGCAGCATGCCATCGTATCGCCCCGCGCCACACGCTGCGGAAAGCAAGGCGCCATGCGGAGCCACACGATCTAACAACTTCTGAAGAAATACCAGATGCGTCTCATTCGCATAAAATCCAAAGTTCACCCAGTACTCCGGCGAAATATGATCGTAAAGCGCCTGTGTCATTTTGCGCATTTTATCGAGCCACACATCACGGTCCATCCGTACACCATTCTCGGAAATAGGATTAGCTTCCTAACGCAGCGCAGTCATAAACGCCGCACGAAGCGATGAATAAAGGCATGGCAACTTTTCCGATCAAAGCGTTTTCCCTAAGACGGGCTTCGAATTCGATGCCTAATCCCAGCTCACTCGTCATTTCAACGGCTTCACGTCACCCGCGTATTGCGACGAATGATTTCGGCAGCCCGAGAAATCGTTCCGTGCGTATCTCCGCATCCCCGAATAACTGCTGAAATCGTTTCTTGTTCAACAGCCTGGCGCTTTCGACGATCCGCACGGCGTCGTCCCTCGAGGCCGCCTTCTCCCAATGCCCGAGCTGGAAGTGAGAAACCAGCCAGATTCGAATCGGTTTGGGAAGCCAGTGAAAAAAAGGCGTCATGCTGTGTGGTTCGATCGGGAACCAGTAATTCGGCGTCTGGACAAAGTATCTCTCCGACACTCTGGAGACTTCCCCGGCGAATTGAAGCATTCGATTCCAATCACCAACATGCTCCAACACCGAATTGGAGTGCGCGACGTGAAAAGAATGGTCGTCGAACATGGATAGATCGCAGCCATCGCCTTCGACAAACTTGAACGGATCGTGAGCCTCAGTCAGCGGTTGACCGGGCAGATTGAGGATCGTGATGCTGACCTTGTTATCAATCAGGAACTGCCGGGGGACGATCCCCCAATATTTCTCGGTACCCCCGACGTCGATCATATTGACGGTCCCATGTTCCCTGAAGACCGTTTCGATCAGCTTCCGCAACGGAGCGATGCGTTTGGCTCGAAATCTCGACCCGACGGATGCTTGATTTTCGTAATTTGAAACCCACCTGGCGATGGTCTTTGTGATCGACAAATCTGTCTTCTCCTCATAAAGTACCAGCGGGCGATCTCGAGTAGATGATACGGATTTCAATCTCTCTCTCCAGTGTTCCCGAACCCGCCCATTATCAGAGAGGTCACATCGGCTCACTCTTCACGACACCTTATTTTTCCCCGGCCCTTCCGGATACCCCTTCCGCTTACACATCAAAACCTTCGTGCCAGGCAAAATAATTGACCAGGAAGATGGCTTTCTGCAATCCCTCGCCCTTCAAATATGGATGCGGGTCCTGGATGCGTTCAATAACTTTGTCCTCGCCCAGCTTGATCTCCCCACCCTGTCTCGCGATCTCCCAAATCGTGGTCGATATTTCTTTCATGCGCTCGATAATCAGATCGATGGTTTCCGGGGAGTGAATCCCCAATTCGGCTTCTAAACGCTCCCTGCGGTCGATCAACCGGTCCGGGCCGAATTCCTCATAGATTGCAAACGCTCGATCGAAAATCTCATCGGGAATTTCCATCATCATCACCCTTTGGAAACCATTTTGCTAATCGGTGGTTTTGAACGGTCAAATTTCCGTGGTTGTTCCATCTCGTCTTTCACCAGGATTCCCGATGAGGGGCTTCTATCCCTCTGTCCGATGTCGGGCAGCGGCCCCTTTCCATTCAACACAGACCAGAGGTGTACCAGGATCAACTCGTCAGCGCTTTCCATTGCGTTTCGACCCAATTCGGATCCATTTTCTTCAAGCGGTTCTTCCTCAGGTTGTTCCGCATGATCCAGAGGACATCCCGGTCCCCGGATCGAATCCATTTCTCCATTTTGGGCTTACCAAGGTGTGGATGTGCAGCCACCGCAACGCTCCAGCCATAACCCAGGGTTTTCCGCAAGACTTTAAACTCCTCGCTTCGGCGATCTTCTTCCGCCAACAGCGACTCTGTAATTCGATCAAGTAAATCGATGATCTTTGCTGCATCATTCGGATCACGCAGCAGGGAAGGTTCACACAAGGTCGCCACGACAGCCCTTCGCTCCAACAATGATCCCTTGCCCCACTCGACCAGCATGGCGAATACATCTTCGAACGAAACCTCGCCATACTTTTGCAGCCCCAGGGCGACGGATTCACGCACCCGCCATCTCGGATCGGATGCCCGTGCCCGGATGAGATCGAAATGCTTCGCCTCTCCTCGATACGCCAGGTATCCCAGACCAATCACGCCACAGACCGCCAGGAATTCTTCTTTCGTGTTCTTTGGTGCTTCATCAGGACCGAGGCCTGCATACTCGATTAGCTGTGCTTCCGATCCTTCCAATGCCGCAGCGAAGGCGAGTTCCAAGTTGGCCCTCGGGCCTGGCAGACAGGACTCTTGCATTAAAAATGAATCCCAGTGTTCCAGATTATTCAGTGTTTGACGATAGTTTTCGATTTTCCCCACGTCATTTCCTGAAACCCGACCGTGCGGCCAGCGATCGCGAATTATCGAGGCAGATATAATATGGCCTCGTCAAACTCCAATACGGAAGAAATCGAAGACGCTCACGGATGCCATTCAGCCGCCGGAACCGTTTGAATGTACGCGTCGATTTCGGATTGACCTTCAACGTTGTGCCATCGCCCTGATTTTCGTCACCGTGCGCCAGTTACGCGCCGTCACAGAAACGCCGAGTGCTTTTTCGATTCCCGCAGCAAGCTTCGATCTGCCAATGCCATCCGGCGCATACAAGTAGAAGACCTTGCCCAGCAGTGTAAAGCTTTCATTCTCGCCTTTTATTTCTTCCAATCTTTGTAGATCCGGGTTCTGCGGCGCTGTGTTCATGAAATACAGATGCAGGCTCTTTGGTTCTTCAACGGCTTCCGGATAGGGGTTTGACTCCGCCGCCTCGGTAAGTTCATCCGAACGCAAAACGACCACGTCCGGAACGAAGCCGAAACGCCTCTCGATACTGCTGCGCATTTCCTGCATAAGTGCCGCTCGATTCGCCTCTTCACTTTCGAAGACAACGTTGCCGCTCCGGATATAAGTTTCGATCTTTCGAAAACCTAGTTCTGTCAGTGTCTTGACCAACTCCTGCATGGGCAATTTGTTGTGGCCGCCCACGTTGATTCCCCGGAATAACGCGATGTAGACGCTCACACTGCACATCCTTTTCCCGACTACGCCGCCCTCATCAGTTCCGAATCACTCACACGATCTCTGCAGGCGAATTTCCAGACACCCGACGCATCGACTACACATACTCCATCATTTGGGCGACCGAGTCAAGGATTTCATCCGGTGAGACGGATGATGCGGCTGTGATCTCCTGCCGATACTTCCCGGTCCGCACGAGAAATCCAAGCAATCCGCAGCGCTGCGCACCGCCGACGTCGGATTCGATGTCATCTCCCACCATCACGATCTCCTCCCTGGGGCAGCCCAACTCGTGGATCGCCGACGCGAAAAAGGCCGGAGAAGGTTTGCCGATTACCGTGGCGTCCGCACCGGTGACGTATTCCAGCCCGGCAACGAACGCCCCGATGTCCACACGCAATCCCTCCGGGGTTTGCCAATACTTGCCTTTGTGGAGAGCAACCAACTCTGCGCCACCCATGATCATTCGGAAGAGTCGATTCACGAGATCGTAATCCCACGCGCCTCCAATGTCGCCAATAACGACGACCTCGGGATCAGTCTCGGAGGTGGGAAACTCCCGGAATTCGTCCATCACCGCTTCCGAGACGACGAAATAGCACGAACGAGGCCGGCGTTGGCGAAGATAGACGCGGGCCGCGTAGGGCGCACTGAGAATGTCGTTAAGTTCGACGGGCAAGCCCAGCAACCGCAATTTTTGAGACAGATCTTCGCGGGATTTCGTCGTCGTGTTGGTCACGAAGCGGTAGGGAATGCCGCGCGCTTGTACATGGCGGATCGTTTCAACTGCGCCTTCGATCACCTGATCTTCCACATACATCACGCCGTCCAGATCGAATAATAGTCCGTTAATCGTGTGCGTCGTCTTCATCCGACCTCCAGCAAAAGCTTCTCATCGGGAGGGATACAATCCATTAAAGGGAGGCCCCGTCCTGCGGTATTCCCGCATGGCGGAAATCTTTCCCGCCGAAAACTCGACGATGCTGACGCCTTCGATGTGATAATGTTGGCCGTCTGCGGTACACTCGAAATCCCACTCAAATGTCGCAGAATCCTCAAGAAAATGGAAGCTGGTGATGTCCCAACGATCGACTCTGCTCCCTGCGGCAATCCAATTCTCGACCCACTGCCTGATCGCCTCGAGTCCTCGAAATGTTGGACCGTGTGACTCGATGACAATACAATCCGGGGACAATGCGCTTACAATTTTCTGCAGATCGTTTCCCCGCCATCCTTCAACATATGCCGCTATCAAGCGCTTCGCCTCTTGGTCATCCATGTCCATCGATCCTACCTATTTAGCTAGAGTCCTTTCACAGGTCCTATGCCTTGTTTCCAACACGATATCGCAGCCAGATCTGACCCCCGGATTGAACCTGGGTCGAAATCAATTCGAGCTGGATCGGCCATTCGCCGGATTCCAGATCTGGCGCGGTGAACAACGACGGCGTATCTGTACCTCCGATAACCGCAGGAAGGAACTCGATGTTTATTTCGTCCACCAAACCATCACGCAATAAAGCGCCGTTCAGAATACCGCCTGCGGTCGATAGAAGACTCGTCACGCCGAGGCGAGAATGCATTTTTCCCAGAGCCGTTCTAAGATCCACGCGCGATTTCCCCGCCACCAAATAAGGAATCGTCTCCCGTCGAAGATAAGTCAGATATTCCGCCGGCGTTGCGCTGCAAGTCAAGACCAGTAAATGCCATCCCCGCCAAGCCTCATCCGGGAATTCGTCCTTGTACATCCAGCGGATGCGTCCGCGGCCATCCACGGCGGTGAACCAGCCTCGGTGACCCTCCCGCTGAAGGACGGTGTTCGGCAGAAAATCCGCGTACAAATGCTGCGGATCTCCTTCGATCGGCGGAAGTGGATCGGGGTGTTCTCCACGTCGAACGAAAGAACCGCTGCCCTCGAGGGTCGCTTGAACGTTGTGAGTCGTCTTGAGCCATTCAAACACGTTGAATCGATCACCGCCTTCGATCGATTGCCACCTTTCATCACCAAACAGCAGCAGTGAATCGGGAGACATCGCCAGCCTCCCATCCACAGACGCGCTGTTGAGCACGATCACTTTGGGCCTTTCCATAAATGCCTCCTTCGAAGGATGGGGATTGTTCGCGCGAGGGATCTCATTCGTCGACGCGCCAGGTGTATTCTAATCCATACGTCCGGCGCGTTTCGCCTCCTGGCGACGACACCCCACAGGATGACCCAGACAACCCCCATTGCACGCGCGTACACACCGCGGATCGGTGTTCCCGGTATCTCACTTTTTACGATTTGCATGATGCCGCTCGAGTACAGCAACACCGCCAGGATGAGCACGAACAGATTCCCCGCACCATCTGGCAATGGACCGGCAGTCGTATTCACGATGAATGCAACGATTATAACGAGCACGATCGCGGCATAAACCGGTGCGAGAATCAACACCCGGCTGTCTCTGGCATTCAACCAGTCAACGATTTTTTGCGTTCTGCCCTTATGTTCCATAGACACGAACCCTTTATTTCCACCACGCGGGCAGTATCGGGCGCCGCGTACCAGCCGCTCAGCCAGGCGCAGTATTTCTCGAAAGCCATGACCGCAATGGATCGTGAATGGCGATGTCATCCACCAGGCCGGGATTCAAAGGGCGCTCTTCGTAGGCGATGCACACGAGGTCGTTGAGCGCTGCAGCCCGCCGTTCCACGGGTGCCGACGAATGCAGATTGTAGGGATAGTTGTAATCCGGCGGTAAGATACGGATTCGCTCCGGCGTAAACCTGCTGACCAGTGCGGCACTCAAGACGGCCTGGTGAAGAAAGATCTGGTGCAGATCGTCCGGGCAAGCGGCCTTTTGATATTCGCCGTCACAGGCCAGAATCTCGAAACATTCAAACCACCAACGGAGGAAACCCTTCGACGGATTGATGGCAAAGGCATGGGAATTGAAATAGGAACGTATGCGCTGCGCACCGACGTACGTCTCCACCGTCGTGCGGATATCCTCCATATCGACGACCTCACAGATGCGCTTCCAAAAGACGTTCAAGGGTTGTGCAGGTGATAGCCCCACATTTTTAATGTGCACGGGCCTCACCGCCGCATCAAACGCCTTGCCGAGATCGAACAACAGCGGAGGTTGGATCACCAGGCAGCCAGGGTCGATCCAGACTAGCGACCTTACATTTTGTGTGGCCATTTCCTCGGCGAGGGCACAGGCATACACTTTATCGGCATAGTAATACTGTTTCACGGAATCCGGCACACGCAGGGGGATAACCCGCACGCCGTTCCCCGCCAGGCTGCCGCAGGGCGTTTCTTCGGGATGGGCCTCGAAAAGCCATACCGGACAGCGGCTCAATTCACCGCCAAAGTCGCGAATGCTTTCGATGAGTGTGCCCGCACAAGATTTTCCAACGTTTGTCCGGGCCATCGTGAGGAATACTGCCGAATCATTTTTTTCGTCGACCATAATCAGATCACCTTGATATGTTCTTGGAGGGGTAATGTTGATGCTCTATCGACCGTATGCCACTTCGGGTGGATTTGAGCCAACCCTCATTCATTCCCGAACATGAATCAACTACGCGAGTACTGCCAGACCCCTACCCTTGCCGGTCGAGATCGCTTGCAGACAAATCGTGAAATACGCTGTGAAACACGGAACCAGAAACCCGCCCATTTATGCAGCAGGAAATGTGGCCAGCGTGAATGGTGTAAAGATATTTTTATTGGTGTTTCTTTTCAAACATCCCGGCCGACAGCATCACTCGGGAGCACGCTCAGCGATGACCAGGGCATTCAACGTGTTAAAGCGCCCACGCCGCTCGGATGCAAACAGGAGCACACCCCGATCGCCATCAGGTACGAAGGTCAGGTGGATTGCTTCCCATTGCTTTGGCAAATAGGAGAAATACTCCATCATCTTTTTACCCGTCACACCGTTTACCGCATACAGGTGCTTGTCGTCTGACAGGACCAACACATCGAGCTGGCTGTTCCCATCCAGATCGACCAGAATCGGATCCCACATTTGCTCGAGCTGCGGATATTCGCCATAGCTGCCCTCAAAAATCCACTGCACCGAGCCGTCTGCACCATCCAGCGCCCATAATTCATTGTGCGCAACGATGTTGCCGTAGACGAAATTTCCTGATGGAAAGAACTGGTCGGCCGTGTATTCCGGCCAAATCGAAAAAACGATTTCTAAAGCTGGATCGTCATCGATATTTCCCACGGCCGAGTCGCGGTAAAAACCGCCTTGGCCATGGACTGATTGTGGTTGATATAAGCTGCCGTCGTCATTCTTGAAAACGATATATCCCCAACCTTCGACAGCCAGTGGCGTTTCCCAGATCATGTTTCCTCGCGAGTCCAGCAGGTAGTAATTGCAGCGTGAGCCCAAACCGATCTCCAATTCCCCATCCCCGTTATAATCGGCTACCGTGGTCGACTCCCAGCTTTCACAAGGAGTCTTTCCTAATTCCGGCGGAGCGTTGGCCGATTGAGCTTCTGTTGGAGAGGTATCGAAATGCCACATCTCGTTTCCCAAATTGTCCCAAACGATCATTCGCTCAACCGATTGCCAATCCCAGTAAAGATGATGATGGCTGATGATCTCCAATAAGCCGTCTCCATCGAGGTCGGCGGCGGTCGGCTGACCGTATTGAGCGCCGGTCGTCTCCCGTTCCCAGATTTGGCTGCCGTCTTGCCCATTGAGCAGACGAAGTTTCCTCGGATGACCGTATGAATTGATGATAATTTCCATCTGGCCGTCCGCGTTCACATCGGCAACGGTCATGCCTAAGCCGCCTTCAGAGAAAGGATGCTGCCAAATGATTGAGCCGTCCTTGCCGTTCAAGGCATAGATCTGAGCAACCGCTCTATCCGGGCTATCCTGGCGCTGGTTTGCGAAAACCAAATCAAGCTGGCCGTCATTGTTCAGGTCGGTGATCACTGGCGGACAATAGCGAGTGATATATTCCAACGGCATTTCCCATTGGATGCTGCCGTCATCCACGTTGAAGACGGTCAGAAAGCCGTCCAGCGTTCGTGGATCATACCGCCCGATCACATATTCGGCGTGGCCATCGCCGTCCAGATCGTCGGCGACAGGATAAAGATTCATGTAGGAATATCGCTCATCTTCCAGATCCCAAAGATGGTTGGGGTTCTCAAGCAGAAGCCATCCGGTGGATGTGTAGGCGGCCGTGTTAGTTAGATTGTTGCGCGGATACGGCCAGTAAACCGATTCCGTAGGGGCTGGAGTGCTGGTTTGCGTATCTGCAGGCTGGAGTTGAGGCGGCGTCTCTGTTTGCGTAGGAACGACCGCTTCCGTGATTGGAGCTGACCTTTCAGTGTCGCAGCCGGTTGATATTACACAAATGACAAACAGAACGATGAGAACACACAGGTTGTTACGACCCATCAATGTTCATTACTCCTTTCATCACAACGAACTCGAAGGATCTTCCCCATAATCTGGAGATAAGCATACACTTACTTCCGCAATAGCAAAAGTAAACTCAAAGCTGAGGTATCGTATTGAACGCTTCCCTACAACGGAGCACCCAACAGAATCAAGAGAGGCCGCCAGGAGATAACCCATCGAACTCAAATTGGCAGACCGACATATCCAGCATTGAACACACCTAGACAAGAGATTCCAGAAATCTGGCAGCAACATACGTCGCAGCTATCGCAGCCGGCGACAATTTCGGCTTATACAGATCGAACCCATGCTCCGTGTCAGGAAGTTCGAGTAAATATGAAGGGCGCCCCGCAGCCAAGAGCGTACGATGTAGACTACGCACTTCCGGAGCTGCACCGCTGAAATCATGCAGGCCCTGCAGCAGCAGCGTCGGCGGACAGTGCTTTCCGATGTGATGGCACGGTGAGGCGCTTTCGTATACATCTGGAATCGTCGACGGCTCTCCACCCAGAGCTTCTGGCAGCAGGCGGTGGACGGGAATAACTTCAAAACCGAAGCGGGATTCCAGAAATTCCATGAACATCCGCTCTATTCCGCTCTTCCCCGTCAAGCCGGGCAATTCCGCGAAGCTTCGGAATTGCGCCTTCAAATCAGGTGGACCGTAATACGAAACGACTGCACGAACGCTGGTATCGAGGCACACATCGGGAGGATCCAGTTCCGGATGATTCGGCGTGTATGCCGCCAGCAGCGCCAGGTGGCCTCCTGCAGACCCACCCATGAGAACGATTCGATCGGCCTTGATGTGCAGGTCGGCCGAATGATCTTTCATCCAACAAATCGAACGCTTCACATCCGCAAGCATCCCAAAAATATCCGCCGCAGGCGCAAGTGTGTAGGCGACATCCACGATCAAGTGGCCCTGCGCTGTCAAATAACGGAAGAAAGGACGCGTGCAGAAATCTTTGTCGGCGTAATGCCATCCGCTGCCATGGAGATAGACGACGCCTAAACCAGAATGACCTGTTTCTCTTGAAGGAGACCAGACATCCGCCAGGATTTTCCCGCCGTTTTCCACGTGGGTTCCTATCTGGACGTCTTTTTCCCAGGTGTACGCCTTCGGCGTGGTCAATGCATAACCCAAGATGGATGGTGCTCTTCGCATGGATTCCGGAGTGCCGGGCAAAGGCCGAATCTCTTCGAAATGCTTCCTCAAACGCAGCGCGCGCTCGAGCAAACGATAAACGTGACGCGCCGATATAAACAAAGCCGCGCATCCGAAGATCAGCGAGAAGACATCCCGACCAATCAACCAGCCGGCAACTGCAGCGCACCCCCCGAACAAGCCACTGAACAATATGAAGGAACCCGAGAAAAGTTTCGGGACGAACAGGACGAGACGACTCCATCCTGCTTTCGGATGAATGATGGTAATCGAAGAAATAAAAAAGCAGAGGAATGCGGCAGCTTGTATTATCAACATCATCGATATCCTGATATTGAAAAGATATGCAACTTTGAATTGCTTGTACGGCGAGTGGAATCTTTATCCAGACCAGCCGCACACATATTCACCGATCACTTTCATTCTCACCGATCTCCCTTCCTAATCGATACGCTGCTTCCAAGCGAGATGCCGCCGACGATACATGCCCCTCTTTGGCGCAGTGCTCCAACACATCCAAACGCACGTTTATCCAGTCCTTGAAATCTTCAAACATCTTGATCGTGCATTCAGCACAGGCGCGGTAATTGTAGCAAACCACCAAAACGATGTGTTTACCTACCAGGGCGGGAAGCTGGTCATCCAGCGATAAAAGGGCAGTCAGTCGATCGATGCACAACTTCGTTTGCGCGTTCATGTGCCACCAATATATCGGCACAGCAAAGACGATTAACGTCGACGACTCGATCTCGGGGTAAATCCGTTGCATATCATCGTCGTAAATGCAGCGCGATGTTCCTGAACACAGAAAGCAGCCCTGGCAGGGTTGGATATCCATGTCGTTCAGCCAGAATTCAGAAATTTCAACTTCGTTCCCACCGCTGACAAGCCCATCCAGGAAGCTTTTTGTCAGCGTAGCTGTATTGCCGTCTTTTTTCGGGCTTCCCTGAATGACGAGCGTTTTCATAGATGCCTCCCGGCCAAAAATCTTGTGGTGGGGATCATCAGGCAATAGACCCAATTCTTAAGCGCGTAACGCTCTCGTAACTCACGAGTTTCATTTCATTCGGGTCGAATACCACTCGTCCAGTTCAACCAGCCTGGACCCTGCGTCCTTTTCAGATCGAAGCAAATAATTGCCTATCGATACCGGCCTCGGCCGATAAATTTTACGATTTCATCCACAAAGGCTGTGTCATAGAGACACTCATCGGACAATCGCAAGTAGAATCTGGATTTGGCATCCAGCAGCAGATCGATGTCATCGGCTGTGGCGACAGGTAAAACGTGACTCACCTCCACCCAATCCCAATTCCCCAAAGCGATGTGACCAGTTTCTCTCCATTCGGCAACCATTTCTAGGAATTCATCACGGGAAATCGACTCTTCTCCATCCTTCAAGGTTATCGACGACGTAAGGAAGGCATGTGTCACTTCCGCTTGATCAGAATCCGGAAGCGCTTCATACTCTTCCCACGTCAGGCCGGCGCTATCGAGCACGTTCTGGACAAGCGCCTCACAATAATCAGCCCAATCCTCATCATTCGACGAAGCGGCACTCTCTCTCAAAGCTAGCAGTCCTTCCGGCGTCGTCAGATACTCACCCAGACCCAGAGCAACCCATTGGCGAAGGTCCGCTTCGTCGCTTTCCAGCAACGGAATAAGATGAGCTGCTGCTCGAGAATCGCCGAATTGAGCCAACGAAAAGACGTATCGGAGTAATTCCCCGGTATCGGTGGAGTCAAGCCCAGCGATAAGAAGGTCGTAATCATCCGGATGGCCAAATCCGCCCAATGCCACAATTGCGCTGTTACGCACACCCGTGGCCTCGTTGTCCACCGCTTTGCGAATATCTGGCAAGGCGGGGAGGTACTGTGCGCGGGTTAACAGCCCGATAGCGGAAGACAGCACGATCGGGTCTTCAGACGTCTGCAGCAATTCATGCAGCACCGGCAATCCCTTCGAACCGTAAGATCCCCACAGGAACTCATGAGTTCGGGGATACTCGAATGATAGATAGTGTCTTTCCGAGAAGAATTTACCCTGGTTGTCCAACGTAAGTACTTTAAGCATCGGCAAAGCCCGGGAATCCTGTGTGGAAGCGGCCTGAAAAGCGGGTATAAAGAGCAATTCATAAACCCATTGATCGGCTGGTATGGAGGACCAGACATCGGCGATCGTATCGGCTTCCTCCAGTTCGCCGATGTCCCAGAGGATATAGGCAGCCAATAACTTGAATTCCACATCCTCCTCGCCGGCCTGTTCCATGACAGCCAACTCTTCCTTCAACGCCCGGGCGCCTTCCGGACCGGCATTGGTGATGTCACCTATTGCCGATGCCAATGCTTCTGAATCGTTCTGGTTTGGCTCATCAAAGCCCATGTCCCGCAGCACAGAAATGGACGGCGTGAGATCGGGCGCAGGCGTGGCTGAAGGTGATGGTGGTGAAACCATGCGGGTCGGCGTGCTGCATCCGGTTCCAAACGAGATACCCATGAGCATACACACGATGATGATCACAGATCGGCGAGTCATTTCAAGATCCTTTCCGATTCAATTCAGTCAGCAAACGGTCATTCCGCAGGTGCGGGATTGAGAGACCGCAGAATCTTCTGGCAAACGCAGCGCTGCACAAGGTTTCAGCGGCCGGCAACAACGGCACGATATTGAGGGTTGGATGCCCAAAGACCGGCATGAGTTTGACATTCAGTATAATTCGCAATCAAACATCACGCCTGTCCACATCTGGCATTTTTCTGAGAAAGGCCAGAAGAATCACCTGACGACCCATTCTGATTTACGACCTCCGCCAAACATGGGACGAAATGCAGAGACAGCACTGAATTGCTCCCGAGAACAACTCGCGAATGCGATCCGGCGGTTGAACGAGATCTACGCGCGATACTGCCCAACCGAACACATCTTGTGCAAATATCTGGGGGAGATCCGCTCACGCCCGGCTCCAGCCTGTTCTTTCAGTAGTTCATCGCAAGCAAGAAACAGACCATGAAGTATAAGGTGTTCTTCGTGACTCAGCTTGGAGAGACCTCGATCGTCGTATGGAAGGTCATGTTCCCGCACTCCCTTCTCGCTGTACAGGTTGTTTTCGACGGATCGGAAACAGAGAACGGCGTCCGACTATCAAGGAAGATTTCCTTAGGTCGCAGGAATCCGTTCCTGGGTGGACTTGTCGAGAAAGCAGCCCGATTGCTCCTTGGGGAGGAATACCTGCGTAAGATGGTCGAGCACAATCAGGATGGTCTGTAGAGATTGAGCGGGCACATCCAAACACAAATGGAATCCAAAACTACGGCAGCGTGGCCGTCCCACATCGGCAATTGGCGCGGCGTTCGCGTAGCACCTGCGCCGCCGAATCAGTGGTTTTCCGAGATAAGCTTTTCTGCGAATCAGCCTGAAACATTTATGATATTATAGATACTAATTATCTTTTAGGCACGCCGGTACTATCGCACATCCATCGACGTGGCAGATCTGTCTCTCAGCATCCCCTTCGAGATCGAAGGCACAGCAATCCTGGAGTGAACGTAATGGCCAAGAAAACCTCCCATGAAACGACAAACGTCGTTGAAAAGCCCGCCGTGAAACCAGTCCTCCTATCAGGCGGTAATCCTCAAATCGCCAAGGCCGACGGCGACGCACCTGTGCAGGCCTACATTTCGGCCATGCCGGATTGGAAAAGCGGCGTCGGGCACCGACTCGACGACATCATCGTGCGCAACGTGCCCAACGTCCGCAAGGCTGTGAAGTGGAATTCCCCCTTCTATGGCATCGAGGACCAGGGCTGGTTTCTCAACTTCCATTGTTTCACGAAGTACGTAAAGGTGGCGTTCTTCCGCGGTGCGTCGCTCCATCCTGTCCCCCCTGGCAAATCCAAGCACGAGGAAGTACGCTACCTCGATATCCACGAGGACGACCATCTCGACGAGGCGCAGTTGGCGGCATGGATCCGGCAGGCGGCGGAATTACCCGGCTGGACTCCGTAGCGCCGGCACTGGTACGCACAAGCGGTCGGGCTTTACGCCGAGCCGCTGTTCGACCCATCCGTGGACAATTCTATCTCACTCATCGGTGAGCAGCTCAGCCAATGCCGAGGGCAGCCGATGACGTGGCGTTCGGCTTCGTTCGCTAGATTTCAACACGTAAGTCCGCGCTTTCCGCTCCAACCACCCGCGAAATACGTTCACTTGACGGCCTTCTTCTTCCCCTTGGCTTTATTGAAATCCACTCCCGCTCGAATGAGCACCTTCAACGAACGCTCGTTCACTTGATCCCCCTCATACAGGTCAATCGTGCGCCATTTCTTGCCTTCAAGCCCGCTGTTGAACAATTTATTCGGATCGGGAAGGCTGGCGCCATCGTAGAAAGTCAACTTTACCTTGTCATTAAAAGCATTGGTTACACAGACTATGCCATGGTCGGAAAAGACCGGAGCGCCCCTCCACTTCCATTCCTCGATGATCTCCGGGTCAGCTTCATGGATGATTCTGCGCAGCTTGGCCAGCACCTTCCCTCGCCAATCCGTTAGGCCTGAAATCATCTCGTCGATTTGTTTACTCGCGTTCATTGCTTCTCCTCCAGGAAGATCCAAGTATCTACCTTGGTGCTGCTGCTGTATTTCTATTATATACGCAATTTGGACCTATTATGTACGAAATGTACACCTGCGCATCCGGCGCCAGGTGCCTCGTCTGATGTATCGAAGAACTCAGGACTTGATGTACTCAAAGCCTGAAATGCAATACATCAAAGAACCATCAAAAGGCATAGTCCATCGATGGTAGTGATCACTCCTGCGGAGAGAATAAACTCCAACCTCCCTTCTCAATCTTCTGGTCCAATTGCAGCAATTAACGGCCTGACTTTGCTTCCGGAAAAGTAATGCTGCGAATCGATCTTCGCGGAGGGAAATACTACGATGAACTTGGTATAAATAGACGTTAACACCAAAAAATAGCGCTTATCTACGAATGTAGTAACGAAGATACATCATTCCATCGGGGAACCGCCGTTGGTCCGTCAACTCCAGGATAAGTTGATGATTTCTGGGGAGAGATCTTTTCCCACAGCCTATCGAAATTGGCGCGAGAAACAGGTGGCATTCATCGACCAGATCGTATTTGAAAGCTTCGGCGGCCAACTCAGGACCCCCGATGCTGAGATCGGATTCCACTGCCGCCTTCATCTGCCTTACCTTTTCCGGATCGAACGTACGCTCGATACGTGTGTGGGTGGTCAATGGCGAATCCAGGGACCTGGAGAACACCACTTTGTCCGCTGCCTGCCAGATATGGGCGAAGTCCGCCTGTATGGAGGACTGCTTGGCCAGGCTGGCATTGGTCTCCCAGACAGCCATCACTTCATACATACGCCGTCCATAGAGATAGATGCCGACCGGGCGCATCACGTCGTTTATGAATGCGTGGGCATTCTCGCCAGGCACCGCCCATTCGAATTTGCCGGTATCATCTTCGATATAACCATCCACCGACATGATGGCTGAGTAGATCAACTTAGCCACCTACGACCTCCTGGGGCACGGCCGGTGCTGGTCGGGAAACCACGACGACGGACTTATCCATCGAGACGCCAAAGACATCATCTCGTGAAATTCGCTGCGTGCTTCAAATCATAGCGAGTGTTGCACTTCGGAGATCAACCGAACATTGTCTTTCCGCTGCGATATGAATTCAACTCTTCACCACAATTATGGCAAGATCTTTCATACCAGCTAAATCCTGTTCCGCATGCGCACCGCCAACGCTTTTGTTGTTCGGCCAACCATTGATCTGCTCCCTGCAACTTCAACGTTTCTAAATTCGAAACAACATCAAGGTGGTGGATCCGTCCATCGTTCTGAAAAGTCCGGATTCGATCGCAAGGGAACTCGGAGCAAAGCCCACAGTGCAGGATGTCTCTACGTTCCGCACAGTCTCGAATGCTGCAATCTGCGCATCCGGGATGGATGTACAGGATTTCTGATCTGCATCCTGAACAAGTGAATCCCTGAGTCACTCTCCCCTGGCGTCTTGCGTCCTTCAGGAGATGCTCGCTTTCGGGGAAAGATGCACGATAGTGATAGCACGCCCCACAGTAGAGGCCACAAACGCCGAGCAGCGATTTCGAACTATTCATTATGAGCCCCGCATTCGTTGTTTTCCTGAGATCAGCTCGCACCAGGATCTCCGTCTATCAGTCGATCATACACCATTTCCGGCAAACGGCGGCCGAGTTTCGAACGTGACTTCCACGCATTCCCTCCACCGACTGCAGCAGCCTGCTGGGTGGTTCGTCGAAAATCCATGCTTGACGGAACCTGTTTCCGATCGGCCTGCCCGCTTTCGGCAAAGTGCTATGCAGCGGTTCTTGGTTCAGTTTGTCGATCGCTGCCGATCGTTCCCAGGTGCGTATGACCGAAGCCATCGGCGAACTTCAATCCATAACCAAAAGCCCGGTCCAGGCTTGAATGCGCGAACAGGATGACTCCCAGAAGAGACACAAGCGTCATGGAAAGAAAATCACCCAGCACGAAAAGCATCAGTGCAAACGCCCGAAAGTGAAAGATGTTGTAAACGACCGCCCCGGCCCTCGTGTCCTTGAAGTAGCCCAGCATACTGATATCAGGGACGAACAGGAGGAGAGGAAACAGCCACCATGGATAAGCCAAAGTCGAGTAGAGATAGATTGAAAACAAGAATATCCCGAATTCCTCGAGTCTCACCACTGTTCTCATATTATCTCCTTTCCATCTTCGCCTTCAGGTCATGAACCCAAACAAGGGCAGCGATCCAGCGATTTGCTGCTCGCATAGTCAACCTCGTATCGAAAAAACTTCAAATGCACGATCGATACGTTTTATAGATCATTTATCAGCGCCGTCAAACGCTTTTTTGATCGCTTCAATCTCGAGCTTTGTCATCTTCAAAAACGTGTCCGTGACACGCACCCGTTTCTCTTCATTGGAGTCACAAAGCATTTCGCCAAGGATGGTTGGCGTGATTTGCCAGGAAAGCCCGTATCTATCCTTCAGCCAGCCACAGGAGCCCTTTTCGCCGCCTTCACTCAACTTCTCCCAAAAGTAATCGATCTCCTCTTGCGTATCGCAAATCACTTCGAAAGAGATCGACTCGTTGAATTTGAATTGGGGTCCTCCGTTCAGCGCCGTGAGACGCTGCCCACTTAATTCAAATTCCACCGTCAACACGCTGCCTGCGGGCTTCCCATGGATTTCATATCCCGCCGAAGTGTATTTCGTAATTCTCACGATGCGCGAATCATCGAAAATCGAAACGTAGAAGTTGGCGGCATTTGCAGCCTGGCACGTTTAATATGGCTGCTCGAGGTGGGATATGGGTAAAATCCAGAAGATCGCTCCGTGTTTGTGGTTCGATTCGCAGGCTGAATATGCCGCCAACTTCTACCTTTCGATTTTCGATGATTCGCGCATCGTGAGAATTACGAAATACACTTCGGCGGGATATGAAATCCATGGGAAAGTCTGACTTCGCCGTCTCGCTCGTACGAGGCAATGATGACCCCACTTGGCGATGCGCCAGACTTAACAAGGCTGAATACCGCAGGTATGGTTCCTTCTCCGAACAAGCGCTTGCCCCTGCCCAGGGTGACGGGGAATATTTTAACCACAATTCATCGACGAGATCGTTCGCCAGGAGCGTCTGGACGAGGTTGCTGCTCCCATGTACCTGAATGGGAGGTCCGTCTTGATTCTTGAGTTTCGCGATCTCGGATACGATATCCCCGTGGATGTGTACCAACCCCTCCCAATCGAGATTCATCGGTTCGTGGGATACTACGTACTTCCTGGCCCGGTTTAATACCCTCGCTGCCGGGTCGTCGCTGCTTTTGTGCGGCCAATAGGAAGCAAAGACGTCGTAGGTCTTTCTACCGAGTAAAAGATCGAACGGCGGACTCATCTACTCCTAGAATTACCTACTCGAGGTTGGGCAGCCGCTTTCCGTTCCAAGATGCGAATATCAATCATTGTAAGTCACCGGCCGGCTGTAATCAAACACCTTTATGGCGATAACGTTGACCCGATAAAAGTGGTGAAATTCCAGCCATCATCACATTGAAGATCGCATGTGTGAAAATGCAGCTTTCCGTGCCCTGTTGCTTATAGAGCCAACCCAGGACCAAGCCAAATGGAAATACCTGCACGAGTTTCACCCAGTTTGGTTCCAATACTCCCGTGTGCCCAAAGGTCCAAAGAATTGTAGTTAAGAAAATTGCGATCCAATACTTCTCTTTGCGCCAGTTGAATATTTTGGCTAAGAAATTTTGAATTACAAGACGGAATACGATTTCTTCGGCGAATGCATACTCCAACACAACAAGCAGACCAACTATCACTTGTGTGTTGTTTGTAACAGGCACATCTCCACCTAACTTCTGTTGAACGATGTCAGAAATCTCCGGTGATGCAAGGGAAAATAAAATAATTGAATACACGACTGCGCTGATTGCTGCGGCGATACTGAGCGCAATATATCTCGCGCTATCGATTTTTGGCGGGTCGGGCAGTTGCGGGATATCAGTGGTTTGAATTGATGCATCACTATTCTCAAATCTCATCGAGGAGAGAGTCCCATCGTTGGCATGCAATTGCCCTGCCTCATATGATTGCGATATATCCCCATTTTTACCATCTGTTTCTACAACAGTTTCGGTTTCAGGTCCCTTCACCGATGGTTGGATTAGGGAAAGCTATGGTACCCAAGCAGAGTGGACATATGGATGCCCACAATCGTATACGCCATCATTCGAATTAATGCGAATCCATCCCCGATGATCAGGGCAATCAGCAGCACCGGCGGCCATGATTCGAGCCCGACTAAAAGGACCGTAAAAAACCTCAAATGCGATCAGAATGAGCCCTGCCAGAACTCCGGATTTTTTATAGCCACGTACTTGCTTGTGGGATCTGAACCAGGCAATCAAGAAGGCGATGAAAAGGATCAGCATCGCTAGAATGTAAACGATCCCAATAATTTGAGTCATCCGCTTCTCCTCTATCGAAATATAGATGATCTTTGTTATCCACGGCTGTTCAGCGGATAGACTTGCTGGATAGCTGAGCTTAACGAGCTTACATAATCATAGTGACATGAAAATCAGAAAATCGCCAACATTACAGGGAAAATTCCAGAGGTTTTTCCTGCCAGCATACACCACTCAGCTCCGCTTACAATCACGTGCAGGGTAAAACCGCACGAGGTGCGTAGGAGTTGAGATTGGATCCTGTCAATGCGCTCGTGCGGCTGGTTATGCTGTTTTATCTACTGCTTTACGATTTCCTTCCTCGAGAATGATCCGTCGTATCATCAACAACGATCAAGATTGTGCCCAAAATCGTTATAGCCATTTTGCACGATGGCCGAACCGTGCTGTGTAGGAATTGAAAATTCCGGTTTTCTACCGAGTACCGGCGTGTCAGCACACTGCCCAACGAGCTGTATTTTATAGCTCAGACAACAGCTTGATCCGGTTCCGCAAGACTGCCAAGAATAAGAGACCCCCTATTCCGAACAATGCGTCCACCAGTCTCCAAAACAAGGGAATACCTCGAATGGCCCCGAAAACAATCGCAAATGGCAATACCGCAATACATGCAGCAATACCATACTCCACAACCCACTCAAGTCGTAAAGGATCTCGAATGGCCATAAGAAAGGGAATGGAAATTATGAAGTGACCGAATGCAAGCCAATCGTAACCGTAGGCAAGAAAGGGGTAAGACGTGTAGGTTGCTTCGACCGAGAGATAAACGGATATCAGCCATTCGGCCATTGATGGCCAAAGTCTATCGAGAATCGAGCCCGGGGAGAATAATGGATACAAAAGCTGCAAGCCCTCTCGGGCAAAGATCGCCGTAAGACCACTGCCGATGAGAGCTATCGAGAATAAGCCGAAAATAACCCTTGTTTGTGTTAGAGCCCTTGTTTTTGTCATGGCATTAAAATAGATAAAATCCAATACCAGAACCTATCAGAGAGCTATCACAAGCTATCAATCGGATGGCCGACCGCTGAATGCTGCACACTTTGCATCACGAGGATCTGGTTGGTTAAGATCACCTTCGATTCGTTTAATTTGATCGAGTCGGCAAGCTTCACGGGGATGGCTGTGCCAACGGCTGGAATAAATCCCAGAGATTCCCATATAAGTCTTCGAACACCGCCACCGTTCCGTACGGCGCCTCCTTCGGCTCGCGGACGAAGCGTATACCGGAGGAAAGCATCTCAGTGTAATCCCGCCAGAAGTCATCGGTTGAAAGAAAAAGAAAAACCCGTCCACCGGTCTGATTTCCTATCGCCGCGGATTGCGAGGGGACGGACGCGCGCGCCAACAGCAGTGTAGTTCCACCCGTTCCCGGAGGAGCGACAACCACCCAGCGTTTGTCTTGCTCGGGCTGGTAGGTATCTTCGACCAGCGTGAAATGAAGCTTTTCACAAAAAAACGCGACGGCCTCATCGTAGTCCCTGACGACCAACGCGACATGAGCTATAACCTGTTGCATGGCAACCGCCTCCTCGGGTTCACGGCATCCTGCAGTGTATCTCACGCCCGGACCGAAACCATGATATCTCTCAACCGGTGTTTTCTTCTCGCGAGCGATTGAATTCACGGATACTTAACTGCTGTCTGAGTATCACAACCAACAGCATAACAGTAAATGACGGCCACAGAATCAAGAAGATCCATACATTGATTTCTTGGTACGTTATCCCGAGAAGATTTGACAGATAGACCAAAAAGTCGACGCACCAGTTAAATATCGTATTCACTGAAATTCACCTTGACGGATGAAACCAATATAGGCGATTGCATACACGCAATCAAGCACTCAGATTCTATGAAAAGCCGGAGACAGAAAATATATCGAAATGCGATCGACAGCGTGTGCCTCGGAAGACCTGCCTCGCCATAGCGGCTTTCGCAGATCCACTGTTTTTCGCAGTCGAAGTTCCTGCACTTCGGGGAAACGGGATCATGGCGCTCTTTCAGGGAGTGATCCACCCGCAACCTCGGGCTTGCATGAACGTCACGCAACCCCGGACGAAGTTCGGATGTGTTCGATTGGATTCCACAGGTACGGCTCAGGATGTATCCATTGGAAAGACTCGAGCGGAAGATTTATCCTGCCCGAAACAAATCACGGATCGCTAGGTCAGCGATTCCTTCATCGTTCGCATACGTACTTCGATGATGCGCGATTGTGGTGATTGCGTGCAGGCCAATAAAATCACGCCGGCCACATCTTCAGGCTCGAGCATCCCGGACTCTGCAACCCCATCTTCCGTGCGCCCTTTACCCAGCGCGAATTCGGTCTTGACGCCGCCCGGACAAATCGCTCCGACTTTGATGCCGAATGGACGCAGCTCATTATCCAACGCCTGGGCGAATCCCACCTGGGCGAATTTGGTTGCACAGTACACCGCTTCCCCACCAAACCCGTAAACACCCGCCATCGAGGAGACCACCAAAATTATCCCCGCCCCGCGTTCGACCATTACGGGCACGGCGTGCCGCGTGAACAGAAATGTTGAACGCATGTTCGTGTCCATCATTTCATCATATTCATCTGCACTCGTATCGACCAGATTCTTGTAATTCCCAACCCCCACGTTGTTGATCAATATATCCAGGGAATCAAATTCTTCCAAAGCCGTCGCGACGGCTTGTTTTGCACATTTTTCATCTCTGGCGTCTCCGACGACGACCACCGCCCTGCCGCCCAATTCTCCTACTTTGGAAGCCAAATCCTCCAATCGATCCTTGCGGCGTGCGGAGAGCACCAGACTGGCGCCTTCGCCTGCCAGTGCAATTGCGCTCGCTCTTCCAATACCGGCACTTGCGCCCGTAATAATCGCCACTTTTCCCGATAACTTGTTGGTCATTTCATCCTCCTTTTAACCTGTATGTCTCGTATCCATCACACTGCGTTAAGCTGCTTGTGCCAGACAACTTCCGGATCCTTGCTTGCCGTTTATTCTGAATTCTGGCGAATCTCCAATGATCAGCAGGGCAGCCAAAAGTTACAATTACTGCGAAGTGAGAGATTCGACATGCGGGCCACGTTTCGCAGACTCAGTTTACATCGGCTCTTTGCGGAAGCCAGGGATCAGATTTGGAATTCCTCACGCAGTTCGTAGTGCTTCGATCGCTCATCGAACCGCGCCAACAATGCCCGGGCTTTCGGCGGCACAACGGCGACCCTAAAATCATCGCCCGCAAATTCACGCACCGCATCGAGCGAATCGAACCTCATTAATGTAATGAATTCAACCTCGTCAGGACTGTTACGCCTGAGAAGCTGGATTCCGCGATACCCTGCGATATCACGATTCCTGATCCCGACGAAGATTTCCTCCTTCAGTAGCTCTTCGTAAGCTTCAGCGTTCTGCGCCGTCGTCCAGCCGTGCCAAATACGTATAATCATACCTGCACCTCGGAAAATAAGATGGTTATCTGGCCACGCAACGGCCATAATTTATCGCAAATCCTTGTGTGTCTTCAAATGGCAGCCCGCCTTCAGTACCTATCCGCTACCAGACTGCCAGACATGCACTGCACGGGAACGGAACGCTGCTGGATTTTCTTTTCTTCATCCGATCAGCAGGCAACCCACTTGCCGTTTTCTTGGCTGGATGCGATCACGCTGTATACAAAACGCACGCCCAGCAAACCATCCAGAGAATTCGGGAAATACAAAGCCAGCGGATCCGCGCTCGTGCCTGATCTACGTGCAGCGATGGCTTCAGCCGCATCGGAATAAACGTTTGCAAACCCTTCGATGAAACCTTCTGGGTGACCGGCAACGATGCGGCAGGAGCGAGCAGTCAGAGGCAATGTGCCTGGCCCATTCGGTGTCCGGTTTTGAGACGGCCCATGAAGCGGTTTGAACGTCAGCGCCTGGGGAAATTCCTGCATCCATTCCAGACTGCCTTGGGTACCGGAGATCCGCACCCGAAGGCAATTTTCCACACCTGCAGCAGCTTGCGTGACCCAGAAGTTCCCTCGAGCGCCGTTATCGAAGCGCAGTAATGCGCCGGCGTAATCATGCACCAAACGGCCGGGCACGATGCTGCCCACCTCTGCAGCCACCTCGGCAATTTCGAGACCGGTGATGAAGCGCACCAGGTTGTGAGCATGTGTGCCAATGTCCCCCATCACCAGGGAAGGGCCGCCCTTAACAGGATCGTATCGCCAGGGGAGTTCGCCTCGAGAGGGGTCGGGATCGTTTTCATCGGCCTTGCCGCCTTGAACATACTCCACTTGCACCAAACGGATTGTGCCAACCTGACCATCCATGACCATTGCTTTGGCCTGGCGCACCATGGGGTAGCCCGTGTAATTGTGCGTCAAACAGAAAATCAGACCACTCTCTTCCACTTTCCGATGCAATTTCTCTGCATTTTCCAGGGTGTTGGTCATCGGCTTGTCGCAAATGAGATCAAAACCGCGTTCCAATGCAGCGACGGAATACTCATAATGGCTGTCATTGGGCGTCATGATCGCGATTACGTCTGCGCCGTCCTCGCGGGCAGCTTCGGCGTCCAACATTTCCTCCACGTTGACATAGGCGCGTTCAGGAATCAGTCCAATTTCCAGGCCCGACTTTTTCGCCCGCTCGGGATTCGATGACAGTACACCGGCGACGATCTCGTAACGGTCGTCGAGCCGGGCCGCACGACGGTGCGTCGCGCCGATGAAGGAGCCGGCGCCTCCGCCGATCACAGCCAGACGTAACCGACGGCCGAGGATCGAAAATACAGGATTGGATGACATCTACCTCGCCTCCAAATGGTGGGTTATCGCCCGGACGACAGCGCTGTGGTCGTCTTCCTGGGCCAGACCCGAAACCGTGATCGTGCCCACAGCGCCGGTTCCTCTAATAATGATGGGGAAGCAGCCTCCGTGAGGGGCATATTCATTCTCGGGGATTAAGAACATCTCCTCGATACTTTTTCCTTCGTGCTTCAATAATTGGCCGATGTAAAAAGAACTGTGCCCAAAGCGGTTCACCAGCCGGACTTTTCGCTCGATCCATTCGTCGTTATCGACGCTTGTCCCGGGGCGGCTTGCGTGGAAAAGCTGCTGATCACCGCGGCGGATGTCGATTGTTATAGGAAGTTCGTTTTGGATCGCATGCTCGACCAGCCAGCAGCCAATTTCCCAGGCGGTATCCTCGTTGAAGTTTGTGAATTGAAGCTGCTTCTCTTCGTCAAGCAATTTGCCGAGGATTTCATCCATGTGGTTTCCTGCCTTCCAATTATCGTTCTATCCATAAATAATACTCTTTATTCTTCATGGTTCCAGCCGGTTTGGAACTCACCTGTGTCCTTCAAAGGACGTCGATCCTGATTGGGTTCAGCATGCGGGCCGTCCTCGTCTCAAAGCATACACCTAACGCAGGTAAATCGAGTCGAGTTCCGAGGGCGATAACCTGAAGATCCTCGATGCAATTCAAACTGAACTCTGTTTATAGACTCCGTCACGTGTTGAGCGTCCTAAAATTACCCATAGCATACTGCGTTTTCGCGGAGTCTTCTCGTGGTTCATTTTATCAACCACTGAATTGCGGCTTCTTGATCATCGAAGATTCGGAAAGAAAAGCCGTAATTTAGGCAGACGGCATTAAGAAAACTAAAGTGTTCTCTGTGAGCTGGTAGAACCACCTCGGCTATCTTAATCTTGGAGGGAATACCTATTTTGTTTAATTTCTGTGGGCGGTAATATATTTCGACTGAACTACCCGAAACGGAGTCAATCGCGCTATGATCTACCAGGCATCGACTGGCATTATATTCAGCCATTGTCTTGGAGATGCTTTTTACCATCTCTAAGGAACTTTTTTCATCCGCGACACCACTCGTTCGGATAACGACAATTTGCTGATCCGGTAAAAATGATATCGTCCATTCCATCTGACACTCCTTGTGCAAGCTGTTCTCTCGTCAGCGGCTGTTATAGAATCACTCGTCAGGAAAGAGAACATCCATAAAGATCAAGGCTCGCGCCTTTTGGCCTTTATCTGCGAAGCACCCTTTCTACGAAGGATAAAGCCTATTCGTCCGATTCGACGGAAACATGTTTTTCTTCCAGAGAACAGCCCGTTCGCCTCTCTGATCATACACATACACCAGACAAATCTGGCTGAATTTCGATAGCGTTTGCCCTGAGTCCTTCGACAAAGCTCGAGATGAATTCTGTAGAAGGGCTCCAGCTAATGGCTGCACGACCCGCCCGCAACGTGTCAGTCTCCCCGTTTGGGTTTTCGGAAGAACGGGATTTCCCAACAGCGCCGTTATGAATTTGTTCCTATACCTAGGGTGCAGCATTCGGTTCGAATGTCACCAAAGGATGACCCTGAACGATCTGCTCGACCTCGTCCCAGCCTTCCGGGAAGGCGTAATTGTAGCGCGCAGGGAGGGCAAACACGTATCGACTGTTCCGGCCCAACTCCAGCGGGCCAACAGGCGCAGCGCCGATATACCATTCCCCACTCTGCATCTGGCCCCATTGTTCGATGGTGAATACCATCAGTGGGATATCCTGCCGTGGCTGCTGCGCCGTGGATTTCGGGTGAACGATGGTGAGCATCAAACCTTGTTCCACTACTTCATCCCCAGTCTCACCGCTCTTCAAACCTTCCCAATTGCTGGTTTGAACGGAGAACCCTTCCCAACTTACAGGCAGTGAGAAGCTAAAGCCCAACTCGGTGTTGCGGTATTCGACGACAGGCGCAGTTGGTTCGGTGAGCGTATCTGTCGACACTTCCGATGGACGCTTTGCGGCCAACAATGCACACCCCATAATTAAAAAAGGGACCAGGAGCAGAATCGTTCGCAGAATAATTATCTTCCGCTTCTTCAAAATTCCTCCATACCAAGGGCATTTTCCTGCGGAGACAAATCGCTGGGAAATTTGATTCGCGAATTTGAGTATCGCTGTGATCTACGCTCATCGCAGCGATCGCAGAAGCGAGCGGCGGACCAGCCGAAATCAACACCGCGAACAGATCCACCAATCAACGCCTTTCTCAACTTTATGCATCGAGGCGAGAATCGACGAGTCATAGCGTATCTGTTGAAGATACTCAATTGACCGCAAATCTACACTTTATATTTCACGGACCATAGTTTTCGGCCAGATAATCCACCAACACAGACTTCTCAGCCGCCGACAACTTCGCGCCCTTGGCGATCATACGCGTTACCGTCTGGTCCCACTGTTCGAGCGTTTTCGTCGTTCGCGTTGCCTTGTCGACACTATGACACACCGAACAGCGCGTCTCTAAAAGCGTCGCACCTTCAGGGGACGACACACCTGCAGGAGGTGTCGTTGCCTGAGACGACCCGGTACTGCAGCCAACCAGAATCAGCACCGCCAACAATCCGGCTGCGATCAACAACAGTATCATCCAGACAGAGCGATCTTGCTTTCTGACTTCCTCATCCCTCGCTGGTTTGAGGGCTACCAAATCAACGCCTTTCAAATTGCTCATACGGCCTTCTCCTTATATGTGATTGGTGTTCAATATAATTGTGTCACATATATGGCATTACTCCAACGGTTTAAATCTATCGAGGATCAGAAAACGAGATCGTAGACACTGCACTCGTCGCAGCACGCAGATCCCGGATACTTAGTGGCCGAATGTCCCACGTAGTTTGAGGAAAGAAACAATCCCGGTGTTCTTCCAGTGAGCGACTGCGATCAACACAGATGTTACACCCTTCCCGGGCAATTTCGGTTAAGCCTTCGGAAGTCTACCTGAACTCTGTCGAAGGGTATTGCGTTTTTAAAGCGCGTAGATCCGCATATGCTTCCTGGGCTCCCGCGATTGGTTCGGCCATCTTACTCGTATTAATTGAATCGTCCTTCAGGTTTGATTATGAAAATTCAGCTTGAATGTAATTCACCGCGTCCTGAACGCCTGTCTCAGATCGGATTTGATTCCCCAGGGACGTGGCTGTCTGTAGCATCGTATCGCTATTTATGAGCTCGTCAATAGAACCGACCAGATCAGCACGGGTAAGTTTCGATTGAGGCACAGGCTTCGGTCCCACGCCTAAGTCATGGACGATCTTTGCCCAGTAAAATTGGTCCGCAATGTGTGGGATAACCAAGGCTGGTCTTCCTGCACGCAAGCAAGCCGCCGTAGTTCCATATCCGCCATGATGGATGACACCCGCACATCGAGGAAAGAGCCAGCTATGTGGAAGTGATCCGGTGGCAAAGATGGTGGACGGGAGATCCATCTGGTCATTCAGAGTTTCCCAGCCTTGAAGTATCCCTCGATGTCCAGATTGCTGGATCGCACCCGCAAAGAGCCGCAGCGTTTCCTTCATGATCGATTCACCGTAACCCATTGAACCAAGGCTGATTACTACGGGCGGCTTACCGGAGTCCAAGAACGAGAGTAAATCTGACGGAGGCCGCCAGCCGCTCACTTCTTCTGTGTACCAGTAGCCCGTTACATGATGCCGGGAATCCCAGTTCGGATTTGGAGCGTACACAGTGGGACTCACCGGAATCAGGTTCATTCGCAATGATGTGAATCCTTCTCTTCCGACCGGTGGAAGACCTTGCTCCTTCCGGATCTGATTCAATGGCCTCGTTGTAGCGAGTTGCACGAATTCATCAATCAAGTGATACACGATCCTCTTCAACAGCGGACGTTCGGGATCGTTCCATGGGATCGCCCAAGGCATCAGCGTTACGCTCAGGTAAGGTAAATTCAAAAGATCAGCTTCATTCTTTCCCGCCGCGCTTTGGGCGGACGTCACCACCAGATCTACCTCCCTGCATAGATCGAGGATGTCGTGGTAGGAACGTTTCAAGATATCGAAGCTTAACCGCATTGCTCGGATCAAGGCGGCAATATGGTTTCTTGAACTCTCCCGAATCATTGCGGCCTCGCGAGCGAAATCGATGTTCGGTCCAATCGACCTGAAGCTTGTGCCATAAGATTCGACCAACGATCTCATGTGAGGGTGAGTTGCCAGAGTGACCTCGTGCCCGGCACGTGTCAGGCTCTGGGCCAGCGCGATAAACGGCTGCACGTCCCCACGAGAGCCAATGGTTGGTATTGCGACTTTCATTCACTATCCTTGAGTTGATCCAACATCTGCACCGCGATGCAGTCTGCCGGCTCTGAACTGCGTGTGTTTTTCCGGCGCCAGGATCCTGGTATTCATCCAGGGTTTACTGGTTGGGCGGCACACCCGATTCGTTATCCCGGGCACAGTGCCTCTATCCAACCGATTTGGTATGGTAAGAAACTTTGCGCCACCTACCCAACGACAGAGCACTTCCAAGAATATATTGCGGCTCCCGCCAATTGGGTTTACGCGTTATTCGACTCTTTGATTCACTCAGCTTGCTTGTCGATTCGCTCCAACTTGAAGGTAACAGGCCGCAATCCATCCGTACAACACGCGATAGCTGGTACAGAATGACCCGCATGTATGCTGTGGATCGACGGCAGCAGATCCCGCCATGCCCAATCACAAAATCCTTCGGGAGGGTCCCAGCGGTTCGTGGTCATGAATTGCTGGCCCTCTTCCAACCTGCCACATGCATTGGCGGCACCATAAGGAAATTGCTCGTACAGCTCTTCATTGAAAGACTTCTTGAGTACCGTTATTCTGCACCGGTACCGTTCGGTGATGTTAGCAATACCTCGCTGCTCGATTTCCTGATCCATGACCGTTCTTTCTCCTTCTGTCCCAATAATATTCCCTCACTATCCCTCTCGGAATCTTTCAAAGAGGGCGACAGGATCATTGTCAAGTATTACCGTCCACCCCATCGATTT
>JARRPX010000037.1 GCA_037382465.1 Anaerolineales bacterium
GAACGCATGCGCCGCTTCGCTGTAACGATCGAAGTAGAGCAAGTTGGTACCCAGATTAAACCAGGCATACGGATCTTCCGCATCGAGTTGGATTTCATCCTGAGCGGCCTGTAAAGCCCGCTCCCGGTTTACGGCTTCATCCAGGTCATCCCCGAGAAGTCCCTCGATGATCGGACGCTGCTCGACCGGATACAGGATCATGTATACTCGATTAAACGCCTTCCAGCCATCATCCAGGACCGCGTAGCTCACCTCTCGATCCGGCCCTTCGAAAGCGTCCTGGGTGATGAAGACCTGGCGGGTGTCATCGTACCCCGTCAGCAGCAGGTAGTGTCCCGCCCATCCTGCGTCCGGACCATCGCTCACGATCACGTACCCCTTCTCGACGATCATGGGATATCCCGCGGCGATAAAACGTTTCAAAATCTCCAACGTGCCCGCGACCCGATACATTGCCCCCATCCAACCAGCCCGCGTTCGAACGTAGTACGCCAGCTCATCGATGTTAACGTTGCGGTCGCCGCGATCGGGCTTGACGACGTTCGAAATGGAAAATTGATCCCCATCCCACCCATAGTAACGCAATCCCAACGCCAGGGTGGCGGGTCCACAATTGTTCCAATCCTGCTTTTCCCATTCCGGAGCGGCAAGCCGTATCGAATCCGGTATCCGTGTGGGAGTCGATGCAGGCGTAGCGGAAGCCGTCGGCTCGGAGGTAAACAGCGGGGCTGCGGCGGTCGGAAAAGACGAAACAACCGCCGGCGCAGCTCCGGAAGGGGTAGGCAGCGTATCTCCAGGATACAGCCAGCCGCGTACGATTCCCGCCGCCGCATCCAGGCGCCACTCCAGCTCATCTTTCACTGGGGTAAATTGGTAGACGCACCAGAGCAGCACCGCGGAGAGGATTGCGCCCGAGACAAACCACAGTATGCGTGAACGCATGCGTGCATTATACCGCTCGGTACTCCATCATCCGCCGGTTCCCCCGCCGACGGTGCGACGACGAATTGTGGGCAATCCAACTTACTTCCTATCCTCCAACCCTACAAACCAGCCAGGAATGCGTTAAAATACAAACGAGCTCCGTACGGAAGGGAGCAAATCCAAACCTTGGATTGGTGAAGTCCGAAACGAACACCCCGCCAAGCGCCCGGCCAGGAATGCGGGCAAGATTTACGAAGCTCGGATGCTCACTTCGGACGACACCATAACTGTTCCAGGTAATCCGCGAGTTGATTCATGGGACTTGAAAGCGCGCTACTCATCGTTCCGCCTCGACCCGTCCAATCGTTTGCCTTTCCGATTCGCGAAATGCACGATGCGGAATCGTTCAACCGCGTTCCCGCACACATCACATTGCTCTATCCCTTCGTTCCACCGGACGAGGTTGAAGAAGCAGAGAAAACTTTAACCAGGATCTGCAAGAAGATCTCCCCGTTTGAAGTAACACTGGATCGATATGGTCAATTTGAAAACACGATCTTCCTCGAACCATCCCAACCCGAAAAGATCTTGGAACTGTTCGCTCAAATCTCGAAAGCCTTTCCGGATTATCCCGCCTACGAAGGGGAGCACGGCAAGGGACTTCATCCGCACCTGACGCTGGCAAGATTCGATAAACCCGCGCAGGCCAAGAAGATCGAACTACCCCCCGAGCCCAAATTCACCTTCGAAGTCAAGCAAATCCATATCTATCTCGGTGCTCCGGACGACGATACGCCTTTCATTCCGCGTGCCGTAATTCCCCTGGGCAAGTAAACATGGCCACGAGAAGCGCAGAAGGGCGGAAACGAAACCTCCGTCAGATGTTCGCACGCCTGGCGCCGCGTTACGATTTAATGAATCGCATCATGACCCTGGGTTACGATCAGCGTTGGCGCAGGGAGACCATCGATCATCTATTCCTCAACGAACACGGCCGGGTTCTCGATCTGGGAACCGGAACTGGAGAACTCGCATTCGAGATTTTGCGCCGCACGCCGAGAACGAGAATCGTCGGCGTAGACATCACACCCGAGATGATCCGTCTCGCACATGAACGAGACCGGCACGCCGCCGTTGGCTGGGTCATCGCCGATGTCGAACAACTTCCCTTTGCCGGCGCCGTCTTCGATGCGGTTGTGTCCGGCTTCGTGCTCCGCAACGTTGTCGATATCGACCGGGCGTTGGAAGAGCAAAACCGAATTCTGAAACCCCGAGGGTGCATCGCCTGTTTGGAGACGACACCACCTGGCCGAAATATCGTCAGCCGGGTGGTCGGATTCTACATGCGCCGTATCGTACCCTTTCTCGGCCGGCTGTTCAGCGGAGATGGCGAAGCCTACCGCTACCTCGAACGTTCCACGCAGACTTTTCTGCCCACGCATGCCTTGTCCCGGCGTATCCGCGCTGCGAATTTCGTTGCCGTCCAGTTTTCTCACCACATTTTCGGCAACGTGGCCATTCATTGGGCAAGGAAAATCCAAGGATAAGGAAACGCTTCCAGCATGGACCTGCTCGTCGAAATCGTGAAAGAATATCTGCTGCCCGGATCACTGCCTTTTCTGCTGTTCGGGCTGCTCGTTGGCCTCGTCCTTCTTTACTGCGGTGAGAAATGGAATCGACGCGGAAGGCGTTGGCTCACGTTGCTGCTGCTCGGCTACTGGATTCTGAGCATGCCGCTCTTCGCCCGGGGAATCGAATCTTTGCTCGGGCGCGGGTATGAGTCTCTGGATGAACAGGAGATCCCGGAAGGTGTGGCCACCATCGTCATCCTCGGAGGCGGAAGCAATACCTTGCGCGTGGGCGAATTCGAACGAAACGTGCTCAGCGAAGCGGGGATCCTGCGGGCTATGGAGGGCGCGCGTCTGTATTTCCAGATGAACGAACCGTGGGTGATCGTTTCCGGTGGGACGAACGCTCGCGCAGGTGTATTGACGCCGGAAAGCGTACCGCTGCAGGATGCCCTGATGGATTTCGGCGTTCCCCCATCGCGGATCCTGCTCGAGTCCGCATCAGGCGATACCTACGAACAGGCACTCAATCTCAAAGAAATGCTCGTACAGCGAGGGGTCGGACGATTCATTCTGGTTACTTCACCGACCCACATGCGGCGTGCTGTGGCCGCTTTTGAGGCACAAGGCCTTCAGCCGATTCCGGCGGTCTCTGCCCAACATGGCGCCGGCTTCCTGGAGAACGACGTCGCCTTCTTGCCCAGCGCCGACGCGCTCCACGCCAGCTGGATGGCGATGCGCGAGATCGCCGCCACGCTTTACTACGCCCTGGCAGGACGATTCTAGCGGATGACGATCCACATAGGCCATTCATTGTCGGCGGAAGCAGGTGGTTTATAATGGTCAACCGGGTAGATTCCCCGAATCTCGGGGCGAGATTCTGACGCACAGCGAGGCCTACGAAATGCCCGAACTGAAGCCCTGGCGCACCCTGAAGCGAACCCTGCTGCTCGACCGCCCTCCCTGGATGCGGGTTTACGCGGACGACGTCGAATTGCCCGACGGCAGGATCGTCGAAGGCTACCTTCGGCTCGAATCTCCGAGCTACGTGTCGATCGTGCCCCTCGATCGGAAAAACCGTGTCGGGCTGATACGCTCCTACAAACGCGGCGTCGATGAAGTCGACATCCAACCGCCGGCCGGAATCGTCGAAGCCGACGAGCCGCCCCAGCAGGCGGCGCAGCGTGAACTCCTCGAGGAACTCGGCTGCACCGCCCACTCCTGGCAGGCGTTGGGAAGTTACGTGCTCGGCGGTAATTTTGGCGGAGGTCCGGCGCACATCTTCCTGGCCACCGGTTGTGAGCAAACGCAAGCACCGGATTCCGGAGACCTGGAAGAACAGCAAGTGTTGTGGCTTCCGCTGCCCGAAGTCCGGCAGCGCTGGACGGAAGGCCAGTTTCGACAGCTCGCCTCGGTTGCTTCGCTCGGTTTGGCCTTCGCGCATCTCGATTCACACGACCGGTCATTCTCGTCCGCCAATGGTGAGCCACGATGACGACACCCGTCGATCTCCAACGGGCTGCGCTTCGTGGAGAGCCGTCCTACGTCTGGCGCGCCGGCCAGGCCAGGCGCCTGCGCATGATCCTCGACCACGCCGAAGGCCGCGACCGCGGCGATGTCCTGGACGACGGCTGCGGCGTCGGCATCTACCTCGAACGCCTGGCCCGGAACGCGAAATTCGCCGTCGGCGTCGAATACGAAATCCCCAGGGCAAGAAAAGCCAGAGAAATTGGGCTACGAGTCACAGGCGCTGCCGCAGAACGACTGCCGTTCCCTGCGAACAGCTTCGATCTCGTGCTTTCCCATGAAGTGCTCGAACACGTGGCCGACGATCGCGCCGCGCTCGAAGAAATCGTTCGCACCCTGCGTGTTCCCGATCCCTCGGCGGACAAGCCGGGCGGAAGGCTGTTCCTCTTCGCACCCAACCGCGGTTATCCGTTCGAAACTCACGGAGTCTACTGGCGCGGGCGCTACCGCTTCGGCAACATACCCTTCGTCAACTACCTGCCACGCAGGTTACGCGATCGCCTCGCACCTCACGTGCGCGTGTATTCCCGCAGGGACGTGAAACGCCTCGCTCACGATCTTCCACTGAAAATCATCCACACCAGCGTCATTTTCGGCGCATACGACAACATCATCGCCCGTTGGCCGAGGTTCGGCCGAGCCCTGCGCGCGATGCTGCACTTCCTCGAACGGACACCGTTCAAGGTCTTTGGCCTGTCACATTTTTGGGTTTTGGAACGGACCTGATCCGGCGGTATTCAAATCACCGGAGATTATCGCCGACGAGCGTCAGATGTGAATGGCATGCCCCTCGGCGGCGTGCGCGGCTTCCATCAGTGCTTCGCTCAGCGTTGGATGCGCATGCACGTTCCTGGCGATCTCCTTTGCAGTAAGTTCCATCATCTGCGCCAGGGTCAGTTCGGGCAGCAATTCGGTCACCTCCGGTCCGATCAGGTGCGCCCCGAGAATCTCCCCGTATCGGTCGTCGACGATCAATTTGACCCATCCAACGTAATCATCCAGCCCGAGCGCCTTGCCGTTGGCCTGGAATGGGAAGCGGCCGATTCGGATTTCATGACCCCGTTCCAGAGCCTGCTTCTCCGTCAGGCCGAACGAAGCAACCTGGGGCTGGCAGTAGGTCGCTCGCGGCATCATCTCGTAGTCCAACGTGATGGTTTCCGCACTTGCGATATTCTCGGCACAAATGATGCCCATCGCGGAGGCCACGTGCGCCAGCATGAGCTTGCCGGTCACGTCACCGATCGCCCACACGCCGGCAACGCTGGTCGCCATACGCTCGTCGATTGCAATGGTGCCGTTCTTTTCCAACGCAACACCGATGTCCTCTAGTCCGAGGCCGGCACTATTCGGCCGGAAACCAATCGCTATCAACACCTGTGCAGCGTCGAGGATCTCTGCACCGCCGGATCCCGAGACTTCGACTTTAACCTTGGTTTTCAAGCGTTCGATGCCTTCAACTTTCGTTCCCGTCATCACCTTAATACCGCGTTTCGTCAACGCTTTTTTCAACTCCGCGCTGACCTCTTCGTCCTCGAGCGGGGCAATCGCGGGCAGCATCTCGACCAGCGTTACGTCTACACCGTACGAGTTCCAGAGCGTGGCAAATTCGAGCCCGATGGCGCCGCCGCCGACGATGATCACGCTCTTGGGAAGTGAGTCCTGCAAGATCGCGTCACGATAGGTGAAGATTTGTTTGCCGTCGATGTCGACGCCCGGAATGGTCATCGCCGAGGCGCCGGTGGCGATGACGATATCCTTGGCCTTCAACGTTTGAGTCGAACCGTCCAGGCCGGTGACGACCAACGTGTCCGGCGTCTCGAATTCCGCCGTCCCCATGTGGACCTCGATTTCGTTCTTCTTCATCAGAAATCCGACGCCCTTCGTCAGCCGATTCGAGACTTTGCGGCTGCGTTTCACGGCAGCGGCGTAATCGAGTTTGAGGCCGTCGATCTGGAAACCGAAATCTTTGCCGCGCTCGCGCAGGATGTGGGCGACTTCAGCGTTGCGCAGTAAGGATTTCGAGGGGATACAGCCGATGTTCAGGCAAACGCCGCCGAGGAATTCTTTTTCAACGATCGCCGTCTTCATCCCCAGCTGCGCCGCTCGAATAGCGCAAACATACCCGCCCGGTCCGGCGCCGATCACAATTACATCATAGTCAGCCATTGAGAAACCCTCCACCCGGTTAACTGCTATGAATTCTATCGCATCATTTCGGCGGTCGCGTGATTCCTGCGAATCAATCGCTTGTTTTCGAGAGCGCCTCCAGCCAATTCAAATCGGTCCGACCGGCGACCCGACGCTCGACCCGCAATTGATCGGTCCCCAAAAATCGAAGGAATCGCTTGAAGCAGCGCGCCAGTTCGGTCCGCATCGTCTTTGAGGGGGACGCATCCGCTTCCCACCACCAATTCTTGATCAGCAGCGTACCGCTTTCCTTGTCCCGCCCCGGCTCGAAGCGGGCGACGAAACGATCTCCGTACAGCACGGGGAGAACGTAATAGCCGTACGTACGCTCTGCGACAGGCTTATAGACTTCCCAGACGTAGGAGAAATCGAAGAGCGCCTCGATGAGGCGGCGATCCCAGAGCAGATTGTCCAGCGGCGCCAGAATCGCAGCCCGCCTGCGCCGGGAGCGAGAAGCCAGCACGGTTTCAAGCAGCTCACGCTCCTCGTGCCGGATGTACAGCGGGACATCGATCCCCTCAACTTCCACTTCTATGAGTCTGCCCGACGCCAGCAATCGCTCGAACGCCGCCTGCCGTTGAGGGCTTTTCATCCCCAGCATCCCCAGCCAGGCGTTGCCCGCCCGGTTCCAGATCAAACCCACGGCGCCGATGCGGCGATAGACGTACCAGTCGTGATAATCTTCTGCGCTCCGGTTGGGGTCAGCAGCCGCCAGCAGCTTCCCCGGAAGATGCCGGCTTGCAAAGTCGTACACCTTGCGGGTATGAACGCGGTGATGGATCACCAGTTCGCCCCAGGAATACATGCTTTCCAATGCCGCCCGGGCGATGCGCGTCGGCGCCCAGGCCCAATCAACGCTTCGATCGAAATCCAGATCGATCGACGACAACGGTCCACGGGTTTCGATCTCCGCCCGCACCTGCGGCATGATCTGTGTGGCGGGCCGGTTGTCGCCGCCGTAGCGATGAACGGCGTAATCCCGCTGCCGCCGAAAATACGGCCAATCCTCCACGGGATAGATGGACATGTTTTTGTCCCAGCCATCGATCAGCTTTCGCTGCTCGTAAAGCAAGTCCTGCAGCATCCCGGGCCTGAAGTCCGCCACGCGCGCCTGCAGCACCAGTTCGGGATTGTTTCCCACGATGTTCAACGGGTCGTATTGAACGCATCCCACGCGGCGGATGTAGTCGAGAATCCCCGGTTTCCCCCACCACGAAAATCCCGCTCCCAATCCGTGATGGGCAAGCATGAAACGGCGGGCCCGATTGTTCGTCAAGCGGATTTTTTCCCACATTTCAGACAGTCCGCGCTCCGATGTACTCGAACCAATCAAAATCGGCCACGTTCTCACTGGTCTCACCGTTGCTGCTGGCGTACAGTCCAACGTAGGCGCCGACGAAACCGCCGGCGACGGGCGTGCTGAGCAGGCGTCCATCCACGTTCGTCTCCAGGGGTTGCCAGGATTCAGGCCGGGTCGAGACGTAGAAACTGTAATCCTGGCCCTGGGCGATGATCTTGAAATAGCATCGCTTCCCCGCAAGCGATGCTTCCGCAAGAATCGTTTCCTCTCCCGCACGACGCTGAATCAGCCGGATCAGATTCCCCTCCTTCCCGCCTTGCGAAACGACGCAACGGAAGTGAAAATCGTTGTTCTGCAGCAGAACGACGCCGGCGCACTCATTTGGATTCTGGGGTGAAAATTCCATGCAAGTACGCACGACGAAGTCGATGTGCTGCTGCCGCCTGCCGACGAAGCTGGGATGGGCGAGCTCCGAAAGCCGCTGCGGCCGCAAATGCAGCCGCAGGTATCCGGGGCGCTCTCGCAGACTCCAGAATTCATCGCGCGGCGTGCGCAGGAAATTCCAGTTCGGCCCCAGCGACTCTGCCTCGAAATGATCGCAAGCCGGTTGAGAAGGCCACGGATGGTTCGCCAAATCTGGCACCGCATGTTCGAACTCGACCCTTCCGATTCCGGGGCTGACGATCGGCCAACCCTCCTCCCAAACCACAGGAACCAGAAAAGTCTCGCGGCCCAGGTTGTAGAAGTATCCGCCGTACGGACGCATGGCCAGCAGCACCATCCACCATTCCCCGTTTTGCGTTTGGACCAGGTCGGCATGGCCGGTGCCAACGATGGGATAATCCAGCCCCAGATTCCGGTGGGTGAGGATTGGATTGCGGGGATCGACTTCGTAGGGTCCGTCGATCTGGTCACTGCGGGCAATCGTCACGGCATGGTTGTGGCCGGTTCCGGCCTCCGCCACCATGAGGTAATACCTGCCCTCGATCTTGTATAAATGAGGTGCTTCGGCATGCACTGCACCCTTGACGGCTCCGTCCCAGAGTGAATGCGTGTCACCCACGAGCTGCATCTTCTCTACATTCAACTCCTGCAGCCATACCTCCCGGTGACCCGGGTATCGTTCGCCGTACGGCGGTTCGCGGTTTCCGGTGTACCATGCCCGGCCGTCGTCGTCGAAGAACAGGGAAGGATCGATCCCCGGCGCGTCCTCCAGCCAATGCGGCTCGGACCACGGTCCGGCGGGATCGGTCGCCGTGACGATAAAATTTCCCGATTCCTTCAAGCCGCGCACGAGGGTGTTGATCACGTAAAACGTTCCTGCATGGTGTCGAATCGTGGGCGCGTACAACCCGGCGGAGGGTTCGATGCCGTCCAGCGGTAACTGCGAAGGACGGTCCAGCACGTGCCCGATCTGTCGCCAGTGCACGAGATCGCGGCTGTGAAAGATGGGCAAGCCTGGAAAGTACTCGAAGGTCGACGTGACCAAATAGTAATCCTCACCGACCCGGCAGATCGAAGGATCGGGGTAGAAACCTGGAATGATTGGATTCCGATACGTTCTTCGCATGACTCATCTCCCTCCACAAAGAAGATACTCTCTTAGTTTAAAACGGATAAGCAAACCGCCCTTCAAGCTTTCAGGATATACAATTTTTATTGCCCCATATATGTTAATTGCATATTCTTTTACTTTTCGAGAGGTGCATCGACCCACTCCGAGCGCAGTCCGATCCCGGTGAAGATCGAGCGGTCACCGGGTCTGATTTTCATTCATCGTGGACTCGCAGACTTCTGACGATGGATTGGAATTCCTCCGCATGCGCATCGAAATCGTCGAGGCCTTCCAGGCTGGAACAGGTTACCGACCACACCGTCTCTCCCGTCATGGTCAGCAACATAACGCCGTGTACACCGCCCATATTGGCCAGCGTTGCAACGTATTCGATGATGTACGCATCTCTGCCACCTGCCTTGACCTTTTGCCGCGAGATCTCCTGAAAACTTTCGGCGACGGCCTCCATGCCGGCGATTTCCCCATTGACCATACCCCGCAAGCCGTATATGCCGGATGGGCGCGGTTCGATGACGATGTTGACATTCGGATGGTAGCCAGAACTGTGTGGGATTCCCGCAAGGAATAAAAGCGCTGCTTTCTCAACGGGAACCCCTTCGTTGATCTCCTTGATGTAATCCTTCATATCCTGTTCCACCTGACGGATGAGTTCCAAATTCATACGCCAATCCGATGGGTAAGAGATGCTGTACAACCCCTCAGGGTCGTTGTACGTTTTGAAATCCTCAGGAATGACCCATTCAGCCTCCGGCACGCAGGCTGTGATTAATATCCCGAGGGCAAACAGCATAGCGATGATCGCCATTCTCGTACGCATGAGTTCCTCCAGCAGGTCCGTTTGCCTAGTATAAACGAACACCGCTTCCCAATGTAGCAAATGTCCGCACGACGGACAACCCACTCCGCCATCCCACCGGCCTCGGACCGGGCAACGCAACCGTAGGTGTGTACTCTGCTATAATGGACGCGCAATTTTCAAGGAGGAACAAAACCAAGATGATCGCCGCCATTTTCGACCTCGATGGCACGCTGTACACCGGACACCTGACTTATGCCATTTCCGAACATCACCGAACGCATCGGATGCAGCGCGTCCCGCTCTACGTCTTCATGTCCATTCATTGGCCCATGTGGAGTCTGGTGAAGCTGGGGCTTCTTTCCGAAACGGAGGCACGCAGTATCTGGGCCAGAAACCTGAGCTGGACGATGCGCGGTCTGAAGGTCGAGCGTGCCGCAGAGGCTTTTCGCTGGATCGCCGAGGAGTACGTGCTGCCCCGCGTCCGGGAAGACGTGATCGCGCGGTTGCACGAACATCAGCGCGCCGGACACCGGGTGATTCTCCTTTCGGGAACCTTCGTCCCGCTACTGGCGGAAATTGGAAAACTGTTGGGGATCACCGAGGTGGTGGGGACACGCTTGAAGGTCAAGGATGGGAAATACACCGGCAGCAGCGAGCGTCCTGCCTGCCAGGGACGGCACAAGGTCACCTGGCTTGAACGCCATATTGCAGCGGACACGAACATCGATTGGGCGCAGAGCTACGCCTATGCCGACAGCATCACCGATCTGGCCGTCTTGGAGCACGTCGGGCGACCGGTAGCGGTTTACCCGGATGCGGAGTTGGCCGCGCATGCTTGCAACAATGGCTGGGAAATCATCGCACAGCCGGCTGCACGGGCCGCTTCCGGCTGACACCGGTGGTCGATCCACAGGCTAACCAACCTGTCCTCAGCCACTCGATCGACTACCGTAGATCAATTCCATATCCGCTTTCTCGGTCCCATAATAATGCGCCCAAACGAAGGCATGCTCGAAAACCGCCACGACCAGTGCGGCCGTGGAATTCGCCATGAGCGCAATCGACCACAAGCCCAGAAATGCGAAGGTGTACATGGCGTTGCTGCTCCAGCGAAATGCACCCTGGCGCACAAACGGCATGGCGCGGTAGCTCAATCGAAAATGATCCCCGCCGAGAGCTCTCGCAACCCCAAAATACCGTTCCACAGACCAGAAGGTGTATAACGTAGGCGCCAACAGGACAAAACCCAGGATCCAGCCCACGGTCGAATCGAGACCGAGAGAGCCCCGATCCGACATCGCCAATCCGAGCAGTAGAATTGGGCGTGCTGCCAGCAGCGGCAGAAACACCAACCCCCAGACGATCAAATCCTTCCGGCCGAACCAGCGTGAAAGTACCGCCCATCCCAACTGTCCTCTGAAAACCAGCCAAACCAGCGCCTGATGCAACACGGTCAATCCGACGGCCATCCAGAACCAGGTGACATCCGCTACTCCCAGCCAGGCGCCGTCGCCCAAAAAGGGTCTGGCCAGCGCCCATGCCAGGATGGCGAGGACGGCGCCGGCGGCGAAGTGGATCCCTTGCCCCTTGAAAAAATATCGTACTTTTTTTGCTTCAGCGATTTCGATATCATCCATTCGAACTGCCACTCCTCGTGTCCCACATCATCCATGTATTCGCCGCAGAAACACAGGTTGAAGCTGTCTGAAATGTACAGCGTTCTCCACCAGCGAGTGTTTGAATTATCGCAAGCGATGGGCCGCCGTGCAAACGCCATGTTCTAAAACACAAAAAGCGCCTGAAGGCGCCTTTTGTGAAGTATGAATGACGATCCGGATTACGCAGCTTTCGCTGCCGGGGCGATGCGCTTGCCGGATTCCATCTCCAGGTGAGCGATCATGTCCTCCAGAGCTGCATTGTAGCAATCGATCAGATCCTCGTCTGGCGGCTTGTGCCGGCGCAGGGTCTGATGCGTGCAGGCCAAACAACCACGCATCGCTCGGTAGGAGTCTGTCTCGCACTTGAGACAGCCGTTCAAACGGATCATCATCAATTGAAAAGCGAGATTTTCGGGATCGTCCTGCGGCAAACGGGAAATCCGATCGACTAAATCTCGCCATGGTTCACCCCGCGCACTACGTAAACGCGGAGTGACGTACGGTGGATAGAGAAGTTCATTGTCTGCATACATGATAGCGCCGACCCCCTCCGTCTAGGATAAATACGGACCAATTTGACTACATTTTAGAGATTCAGATTTATCCGCAGCAGAGTACTTTGGTACCAGATTTGAACTTTCGACCTAAAATCAGGCATTCTTTAATATTTTACATTCAAGTTTTCGGTGCGGCTTATACACCTCCTGCCCCGTAATATTCCTCATCGGTCGGTGTTTCACCGGACGGATCGAACACGTGCACCCAGGTGCCCACTTCCGCCCAATTGTACAACCAATTCGCGTCCGGTAAGGAGAGATTTACGCATCCGTGCGAACGTGGGTAGCCGAAACCGTTGTGCCAGTACGCGCCGTGCAGCGCACGCGATTCGTCGAAATACAAAATCCACGGTACGTCCTCGAGATAATAGTAATCGGAACGGTCGGCCTCAAAAGCGCCGCCCATGAAATCGCTCTCCAGCTTCTTATAAACCTGGAAATCTCCGGGACGCGTCCACCAGCCGTTCAAACCGCTGGCAACCAGCGTGGCGAAAACCATCTCACCGGATTCATAGACCGCCAGGGTCTGCTCGTAGAGATTGATCGAAATCCAACGATCGTCCGGGACGCCCTCCGGTCGGTCGGGGTCGGGGAAAACGATGCCGAGCAGGCGCTGCTCGATCCAGTCTTCCGGGCCGACCTTGTACCAATTCAATCCACCCACGCTTTCGACGTCGTGGATCCAAACCATGTCGTAGCGGTATTTCCAGCGTCCCGTCTTGGCTTGATCGGAACCCGGACCCGCGCGGGTCTCGACGTTGCTCAACACCCAGCCAAAAGGCTGGGCCGGTGTTTGTGTCAGGGTCACGCCGCGGAAATTGGGGATCGACACCCGGCTCACTCCATCGCCGCGAATATACACACCCGGGGTGATCATGTACGCCACCTTGCCGTTCTGTTCGATGCGATCGATATATGAGAAATAGACGAAACCCGGTTCGATGGTGCGATAAGGGTCGTGTCCCTTAATCGCCGAATCGAGGCTGTTGTACAGCGGTGTGCCATTTTTACGCCCCGAACGCAAATAGCTGAAATTCACGTCGCCCAGGGAAAGATCGACGGACCCCACCGGTAAGGGATGCTCCGGGTACAAGCCCTCGATGGCCAGCGCGGTCAGCGAGCTGCGCGCGCCGTTGTCACACCGCTGGGGATGGCGCAGCTGCAGCCGATTGGTACAAACCGCGGATCCGTTGTCGATTGCGATCGCCGGACTCTCCTCCGCAACCGCCAGGGAGAAGGCCACAAAAATAAGCAGCAAACCAATACTCAAGCCAAGAAAACGTTTCAGCATCCGTTCGACCTCGATTTACAATTCCCCAAGGTGACCCATATTATATCCGCAACCCGTTCGCTGCTCCAAAAGGTTGGAAGATGGTATTACGTTTCCGGGCGTGCACTATCGGACGGCTGCAAATCGACGGCCAGCCCGGAAAACCGGCAGAAAGCGTTCCTGCTGTGAGGAACCCAAGCGGGGACGCACAGTGACGTCCCCGCTTTGTAATTCATCTTCAAAACCTTGCTTCGTATCGGAGATCAAACCCCGGCTTGAATATCGTCCTGGATTCTGCTCATCAGATCCTCGATGGACATGGCGCCCAGATCTTCCTCACTGCGCAGCCGCACGGCGACGGCGTGCGCCTCCGCCTCGCGATCCCCCACAACGAGCATATAAGGAATCTTCTGCATCTGGGCGTCGCGAATCTTGGCGTTCATGCGCTCGCTGCGCGAATCGACTTCCACACGATAGCCGGCGCAGCGGAGTTCCCCGGCAACCTCATCGGCGTAGGCGACGTGCCGATCGGCGATGGGAATCAAGATCGCCTGCACCGGCGACAACCACACCGGTAAAGCCCCGGCGTAATGCTCGATCAAGACGCCCATGAAGCGCTCCATCGACCCCACCAAAGCGCGGTGGATCATGTAGGGTCGATGTTCCTCACCGTCCTCGCCGACGTAAGCCAGGTCGAAACGCTCGGGAAGCGTGAAGTCGAACTGGATCGTCGTAAGCTGCCACTCGCGTCCCAGGCTGTCGCACAATTTCAAATCGATCTTCGGGCCATAGAAGGTGGCTTCGCCTTCGTCGACTTGATAGCGGACCTTTGCCCGCTCGAGTGCCTGGCGCAGCGCTTCCGTAGGCGCTTCCCACTGCTCGGGCGATCCCGCAGCCTTGTCCGGGTTACGCGTGGAAAGATAGGCCTGGAAATCCTCGAAGCCGAAGGCGCGCAGCACGTCCAGGCTGAACTTCAGCACCCGGTCGATCTCTTCGGGCATCTGGTCCGGACGGCAGAACAGGTGCGCATCGTCCTGCGTAAAGCCCCGCACGCGCATCAAGCCGTGCAGCACGCCGCTGCGTTCGTAGCGGTATACCGTGCCCCACTCGGCGTAGCGCAGCGGTAGATCGCGGTACGAGCGCGTACGGCTCTTGAAGATATGCACGTGGAAGGGACAGTTCATCGGTTTCAGATAGTACTGCTGGCCGTCGATCTCCAGCGGCGCGTACATGTTTTCTGCATACCAATCCAGGTGCCCGCTCGTCTCCCAGAGACTGGCCTTGCCGATGTGCGGCGAATAGACGAATTCGTAGCCGCCGCGTTCATGTTCGTCACGCAGATAATCTTCCGCAATCTTGCGCACCATGCCGCCCTTGGGATGCCAGAGGATCAAGCCCGCTCCGACCTGCTCGTTGATGCTGTACAGATCGAGCTCGCGCCCGAGTTTCCGATGATCGCGTTTCCGCGCTTCTTCCAACCGCCAGAGATACTGCTCCAGTTCGTCGGCAGTCATCCAGGCCGTGCCGTAAATACGCTGCAGCATGGGCAGGTGTTCATCGCCGTGCCAGTAGGCGCCAGCGACGTTGAGCAGTTTGATCGCGTCCGGATTGATCTCACTCGTTCGCTTGACGTGCGGTCCCCGGCAAAGATCGACGAAACTGTCGTGGGTGTAGATGGAGATTTCCGGCTTTTCCTCGATCGGTTCGCCGTATTCGTCCAGGCCGCCTTTTTCCAAACCGTCGATCAATTCGAGTTTGTAATCCTGGCCCTTGAAAATCTTCCGCGCCTCATCCGCCGAAAGCACCCGCCGCTCGAAGGCATAGTCGCTCTTGATGATCTCGCGCATGCGTTTTTCGATCTTCTCCAGATCCTCCGGGGTCAACGCTCGCGGTAGATCGAAGTCGTAATAGAAACCATCTTCGATCGGCGGTCCGATGGCGACCTTGGCCTCTCCGGCCGGAAACATCTCCGTCACCGCCTGCGCCATCACGTGAGCAGCGGAATGGCGCACACGATACAATTTTGATTTTTCGTATTCCGATTTCTTTCCTGCAGCCATACGATACCTCCAATGCTTAAACAAAAAACTCTCGCTTCTGGGGCGAGAGTCTTCACTCACACGGTTCCACCCAGATTGGCCGCTGCTGACGACCATCTCGGACAGCCGCTAACGGAGCTGAACCGTTCCCCATACTCACCCCGCAGCAATGTGCAGGAGTTTCCGGGTCAGGCTCACGGGGGGTTTTCACCGAACGGACGCCGCAGGGGATTCTCAGTCCACGCTCCCCTTTCTCTGTCGGGCCAATTCCGGCTACTCGTCCCGGTCATCGCCTTGCATATTCACCTGGTGGATACATTATATCGGACGCATGTGCGTTGTCAACAGACCCCGCTGAGAATAAAAAATGCCGTCGCAGTTCGACGGCCAGTGGGCGGTATAGGATTTGAACCTACGACCTCATGCATGTCAAGCATGCGCTCTAACCAACTGAGCTAACCGCCCTCGTGTGAGCATTATAACGGGGCCGGAATGAAACTGCAATACGGCGTAACGAGCGAGACCGCATCACGAACCATCTCGCCGCCTAGGGAACTCCCCACAAGACGACGCTTCCGTCCTCCAGACCGGCCGCCAGCAGTCTCCCATCGGCGGAGAAATCCAGGCTGGTTGGAATCCCGCCAGCCGGTTCGAGGTAGCGCAGCACCTTTCTGCTTGCGACGTCCCAGAGCCCGATCCTGCCGTCTCGCGAGGCCGAAGCGATGATCGTGCCGTCCGGTGAGAATTCGATATCGTTCACGCGCAAGCGGTGCCCATCCAGGGTTCGCTGTGGTTCGCTTCCCTGCAAATCCAGCAGCCAGATCGAACTGCTGCCCACGAGCGCAACGGCCAACGTCCCGCCGTCGGGCGAAATCGCCACGTCCCGTACGACCAAATCGTAGCCGCGGATCAAATCTGGTGCGTCGATCGAGTCCACCACCCAACGCTGCAGGGAACCGCCGCAGCACGGACGCCCTTCACCGGTGACGATCTGCGAGCCGTCTGCGTTGAACGCCAATCCCCAGTAATCGACCTGTCCTTCTCCCGTCACGCTGCAGGATGGCTGCGCCAGGGTTCGACGCAGGATTCCGGACCGAGTCGCACGCAGCTCGACGATGCAGCGGTGGCCGCCCGCAGCGAAAAGATATCCATCCGGTGAGAAAACGACTTTCAATACCCGGCCGAGTAAATCACTGTGGATGCTGCGGATGAGCGTGCCGTCCGCAACGCGCCACATGCGCACGCTGCGGTCGTCGGAGCCGGAGACGATCGTCGCTCCGTCCGGCGAAATATCCACGCTGCGCACGGCATCCGTGTGACCGGACAACACCCACAGCAGCGTTCCATCCGCCGTGCGCCAGACGCGCAGCGTACTGTCACGCGATGCGGACACCACCAGCGCGCCGTCCGCCGTGAGTGCCACGCTCGTCACTTCCGCCTCGTGACCCGTCAACGTCCAAAGCGGGGCAAGCGATTCGATGTTCGCGAGCGTTATGAGCGCCGGCGTGGGCGAAGGCGTGAAAGTCGGTGTGCGGACCGGGGTGACCGTCGCCGTCGGAGCGAAACTCGGCTCGGGCGTGACGACGCTCACCTTCAACGTCGACGTCGGCCGCAGCGTCGGACTGACAGGCGGTAGAACGCCGCACGCGCCGACGATCAGCACGCATAACAGCGTGAAAGCGGCAAATATCCGACTCGATCCGTTCTCACGCCGCACCGGGCAGCTCCACGATGTCCAGATTTTCGAGGTCACTTCGGCCCAGGCCCATCGCCACGCCGGCGGTGATGTAATTGAGTTGGCTCGGCTGCATGTCGAACAATCCGGCGGCGTAGCTGTCCGCAGCAACGATGTCGGGGCTGGCGATCAGCGTATCCAACTGCTGTACGTCGTCCAGGCTGCCCCCGGTCGGGCCGTGCGCTTTGAGGATGCGCACCGCATCCACGACGGTCAGCGTGGGCCGGACACGGCTGGCCAGATCGGCCAAGCGCTGGCCCATGTTGATGTGCATGGGCGGACGATCCCAAATGGTCCCCATCAAGTTCTTCATACCCAGCGTCAGACGCGCCAGACTGTGATGTTTGGCAATGGGAACGTTGATCACGGCATCGGCCTGGAGGATGTCGTCGTAGATAAAACACGTACGCAAATCTTGTCCTTCCGGTATCTCCGTATCGACATATTTGAAGCTCGAGATTACCTCCATCATGCCGCCGGCCGCCTCAACCTGCTCCGCAATCCCGCTGCGAGCGTAAGCCTCTTCGCAGGTTCCGCCGAAGGGGTAGTCCATCACGCGCACGCGCGCCGCACCGGACTCGAAACATAGTTTCACCAGTGCGGCCACAACCCAGGGGTTGGTCGTCGCGGCGTATTGATAGGTGTGATAGGAGACGCAGATGTTGGGCTTGACGATCACGTCATCGCCCGGATGAACGAAACGGCTCATCCCACCCAGGGCCGCCAGCGCGCTGCGCACCAGTTCTTCGGGCTCACCTCCGCGGGCGACGGTTAAGTACGGATACGCCGTCGACTCCCCGGCGGCGTTCGCGGGCTGAGATTCCTGCACCGCTTCGTTTTCGGCGGACGGGGCATCCTTCGACTCTTGGGAATCGCTTTCCGGCGATAGATTCAGATTCGGGGTCGGCGCTTCATCTTCCCCGCAGGCGGCCAGAACGCTGGCGCCGGTCAATGCGGCGAACTGGATCGAGAGCCAGCGCAGCACATCTCTTCGGGTCAGTTTTTTCATCTCGATGCCCTCCTCCTCGTCACTGCGTTACCAGTTCTACAGACACAGCATACTGTGTAACGTAACACGACAAGCGTAACTCATTGTAAAGGCGTTCGACTGGATTTGCCATCCGCAACCCGTACGACTGCACGGATGACGTTTGTGATTTCTGCTTGGCCACCAGCCGGCAGGACATCTGAATTTAGTATTCGCCGGGATACTTCGTATCCCAGGCGCCCAGGAACGCAATTGCCTCGACCCTGCGGCGATCGCGCGGCATCGATTCCCTGGCCCGGATTTCGTCGGGCAGGTCGGCAGCGTTTCCCGGATATCCCACGGCAATCATGACGGCCGGCTCGAATTCGGGAGGAACGCCGAACGACCTGCGAGCGCATTCGTGGTCGAAGCCGCCCATCGGGCGGCAGTGCAGTCCCATGGCGATGGCTTGCAGCATCAGGTTTTCGTTGGCCAGTCCCAGATCGTGGAACGCTTTCGGGTTGATCCGCCCACCGGCGCTCACCGTCTCTGCCACGGCAAGCAGCAGCAGCGGCGCCCGGCCCGCCCAGATCCGGTTTCCCGGATTGAGGCAGGCGCGCGCCTTCTCCAAAGCCCGTTCGTCGCGCCGGTCGAAGACGATGTAGCGCCAGGGCTGTGCGTTGCGAGAGGAAGGCGCCCAGCGTGCGGCCTCGAGCAGCCGGTCGATCACCTCCGGTGGAACCGGCCGGTCGGGATCGTAATTGCGCGACGACCAACGTCCCCGGATCAGTTCGTGGATGTCGTTCTGCGACTCGGCGGCCACGATCCCTCCTCTGCAGCACGGCCCAGGGCAGCGGCGATCTCGATGCGACGGTCGTTCAACTCACGACCTTCTCGATTTTGAAGTAGACGGGGCGGGTGCCGTCCGAGCAGCAGGCGATGATCGTGTTCGGATTCTGGTACCACGTGCCGAAGTTTCCGTCCGCGGCGAAACCCACCAGCGCCTTGTAAATGTCGTCCCACGCCCAGGGGCAGAATCCTTGCGGGATGCCCGACCATACGTCGGTGATGAATTCCTGCCCTTCTTCGAACACCTCGCACGGGCCCAGCGATTTCCTGCGTTCCGCCTCGACGTATTCTTCAACGAGGTCCTGGTTGAACGAGGTTTTCAGCACGGTGATCTTACAGGTGATCATGCATTCCGTCTCCTTTATCGACGCACGTCGTTTACTTCGCTCTGGTCCGCTGGCCTCCAGATTCTACCCCAGTGTAACGCAGGATCATCCACCGAAGCCAACCTCACCTCGGGAGAGAATCAAAAAGACCCGAAAAGTTATTGAAACCCTTCGGGTCTCTTGACGACTACGAGAACTTCGCCACGTTCTCGGGATCGGAGAAGAAGGCGGCGGCCTCCTCCATACTTTCCGGAAATCCTTCCAGCCACTGTGGATATTCCGCGTCCATCGCCCGGTCAGACATGGGCAAATAGGGCTTGATGTCCAGGAGCGGCGTACCGTCGAAGGCGTCGATCCAGGCCAGATCGACGGTTCCAGCTTCCTCGTCCACGCCCAACAGAAAACATGTGGTGATGGCGATGGGATTCGGACGCGCTTCGGCGCGATTGGCGAATACGCCGCTCTTCACGCCCGGGGCGTAAGGCAATTCGACGACCAAATCCCCCTCGCCGGCTTGATCGGCCCACCAGAGCACGATGGCGTGCGAGCAGCTTCCCAGCCCTCGCAGCGCCGGTCGATAGGCCGCCTCGATCTGCAGCCGGTAGCGTCCCTGGCTCTCGTCGGATTCCACCCGGCCGATCGGGGTGAGTTCGATTCTCGTTTCATCCATTTCGTTCATCTCCTGTATTTTCTTTATCCTTCGATCCGTCCGGGGATTCGCCGCTCATTTCTTCCAGGCGGGTGATCAGGTCCGCCAGGAAAGTCAGCTCGGCCTCCCCGAGCACAAATCCATATTCAAAAAGCACGTCGAGCGGGAAGAATGACGGGCCGAGTTTTTCCAGCTCCTGCTCCTGTCGCTGCAGATCGCCCGCCAGCCATTCCCGATAGGTACGCACGGCTTGCAGTGCTTCCTGCGCCGGGATGCCCCACAGATTATGCAGACCCATGAGGAAGTTGGTGTAGGTGAACTTGGGCTGCGCCAGCGCGCGCAAGGTGGACTCCTTCCACTGCACCCTACCGGCCGGCGTGATGCGGTATACCTTGCGCGGCACACCCGCAGAGGGTTCCTGATCCTGGCTGCGTTCGATGAAACCTTTCTCCTCCAGACGCTGCAAGATGTAATAGATCGAAGAGGTGGAAAGGTCGGTCCACGTGCGCATGTTGCGCTGGTCTATCGTTTGTTCGACCTGATAACCATGCATGGGCTGTTCGCAGATCAGGCTCAGGATCACCAGTTCGGCGTCGGTCAGGGATTCTTCGGGCATAAATACTCCAGTTCTGTATTATTCCAGAGATGGAATAATACAATATACCAAGACGGCTGTCAAGTCCGAAACGGGAATTGCGGCGTTGCCTCGAATAGGGAGGCGAGTGCTGTCCCAACCTGCACAGTGACTCCGTTCCAGAGAGTAGAGGCATAAATACCGACCTCGTACGATCGGTCCGCTCTTGACTTGAAGAAGAGCAAGGGGACAACACACTTCACGACACACAAGCATCCAGATACCCAGCTGAAAGCAGAGACGGATCAAGGCTGCGAAACGCTGAAACTGTTTTGATAGGCCTATGCTAGAAGGGAGAATGAAAATGCGTATCAAATTATTGATTGCCATCTCGATCCTGCTTGCCTTATGCGCTTGCGAATTCCCTGAAGTCGAGACCATCGGCTGCGACGTGAGCGAACTGATCGATGCCATCAATGACGCCAACGCCACACCGGCGACCGGGGATAATATCGCCCTGTCCGCGGGCTGTATCTACGAACTCACCGCGGTGGACAACAGCGACTCACTCGGTAACAACGGCTTGCCGGTGATCGAATCTCCGATCGCCATCATCGGCAACGGCGCCACAATCCAACGCTCAAGCGCCTCAGGAACACCCCTATTCCGCATCTTTAAAGTCGCAACGAATGGCGACCTGCTCTTGCAGAATGTGACGCTGGCGAACGGAGCCGCCAGCCCGGCGGACGATACGGGCAATCTCATCGGCGGCGCCATCTCCAACCAGGGCGTGGTGACGGTTTCCAGCAGCAACTTCTTGAACAACCAGGCCGATCTCGGCGGCGCCATCCGGAATTTCCGCGGGGATGTGACCGTTGCCGGCAGCACGTTCTCGAACAACCTCGCCAATCACAGTGGAGGGGCGGTCTATAATCAAGGCGGGAATCTGGATGTGAGCAACTCACAATTCGACGGCAACACGGCCACCAGCGGCAGAGGCGGCGCCATCAATAACGGCGATCAGGAACAGGCTTCGATCGCAGCCATCATGGGCAGCACCTTCACCGGGAACGTGGCGTTCGCCGGCGGCGGCATTGGCAACGAGCTGGGTGGTTTCATGACCATCGACGACAGCTCGTTCTTTAGCAACCAAGCCTCCCGCGGCGGAGCCATTTACAATAAAACGGAAATGGACGTTCACACAACTACGATCGCCAACAACACAGCCTACTCGGGAGGCGGTATCCAAAGTTCAGGTTCCATTCTATATATAAGCAATTCCACACTTTCCGGTAATTCGCTCATCAGCGCTCCCGGACCAGATGAACAGGGCTCGGCGATCATCCACGACAGCGGACGTTTAAACATCGGCAGCGTGACCATCACGGGCAATTCGGCTTCCGCGAACAGGCCGGCAGTGTATGTCCAAAGCGGCTGGGGCGTTGGGGTCGGCAACTCGATCGTCGCCATGAACAATGGAGGTGACTGTGATTTTTCCTCCACCTCCGTAATGTACTCAATAGGGGGAGACAACATCGACTCCGATGGCAGCTGCACCGGCTTTACCATTACCGATGATCCACTGCTCGGACCGCTTGCCGACAACGGCGGCCCTACGCAAACCCACGCATTATTACCCGGCAGCCCGGCGATCGACACGAGTACACTCTGCCCTCACCCCACCGATCAACGCGGCGTCACACGCCCGCAAGGTTCAGATTACGATATCGGAGCATTTGAATTGGAAGCCTTTTCACCGGTCGTCGAAATCTCACCTGTGGTCACCCTGGAACAAGCGTTGCCCATCGAAACGCCGACCCCCACAGAAGAAGAGCCGCCGAGATTCAGCCTGGACATGAACGGCTTCTGCCGGCGCGGTCCCGACAGGCGCTACGAAGACGTGACGGCGTTCACCGCCGGTACCGTGCTCGCTGTGGCAGGCCGAAACGAGGAAAGCACCTGGTGGTGGATCGGGGAATTCAACTGCTGGATCTCCGACGCTGTGGGGCATTTCCACGGCAACGCCGAATCCCTGCCATTCATCATCCCACCCGAACTGCCGGAACCCGAGCCGGAACTGACCTGCAGCGCCGATCTCGAGAAAGCGCAGTGTATTGAGGCCGGTGGGACCTGGGCGGAAAACGTGACGCGAGCTCCTTACTGCGTATGCCCGGATGGGGAGTGAAATCATCGAACGAAAAAGGCAAGTTGTTCGATTTCGAATTGCCTTGCGAACCATAAGACCCGAAGGGTTTTTCAAAACCCTTCGGGTCTCCATTTGAATCTCTAGATCGTCTACGGAATCGAATTCAGGATGGC